>DATNRC010000045.1:0-8558 GCA_036703705.1 Candidatus Obscuribacterales bacterium | reverse complement strand
CCGAACGCGAGTCGGGAAGCGCAGAACGCGAGTCGGGAAGCGCCGAACGCGAGTCGGGAAGCGCAGAACGCGAGTCGGGAAGCGCCGAACGCGAGTCGGGAAGCGCAGAACGCGAGTCGGGAAGCGCGGAACGCGAGTCGGGAAGCGCGGAACGCGAGCGCTGCTCCAGATCGTTATTCTCCACGAAGTGCACAACCTCGTCTTTGATGATGTTCACGAGAGTAGGCTTCATCAGGTGCACAATGCCCGACCCCAGCAATTCCCCGAGCACCCCACGACCCAGTGCGGCGCGCACTTGCGGTGTCAAAAAGCCATCGATCATCTTGGTCGCCACGCTGTCGACGTCGACGTATTCTTCAAACGTTTTTAGGTCGTGGTGAATGATCGAGCTGCGAATCTCCAGCACAGCATGATATGGCGTCGTCGTCCAGTACCAATAACCGAAGTTGACAATAACAAGGAGGAAAACGACGAGAATTTTCCACATCCGCGTGGCTCCGGAATGCTAGGCGGTCGAGGATATCATACCCAGGGCCATTGCATTCTAGGTGGCACCACGAATCCAGGAGTGGAATCATTCAGCCTGGTGGAAGCGCGCGCAGGAAGTTTCCGATCGCCCCCATGTAAATGTTCAGGTTCTTCACGCAAACATCATCGTGACCGGCGTCGGGCAGCATAACCAGTGCCTTTGGACTGGTTGCCTTGGCAAACATCTCGTCGGAATACCGGCAGGGCAATGTTCTATCGAGCATGCCATGAATCAGCAAAACGTGCGGATGTTTCTTTGCAAGGTAGGCGACGTTGTCCATGCGCGGCGTGGGCAAGCTGAAATCAGGAAAGAGCCAAAACCATGGCAGTTTATCCCTGGCCGTTCCTATCAGCGATGCAAAACCGGATTGAAGCACAAGACCGGCACACGGTCGCGCTTCTGCAATGTAAGTGCTCACCGCACAACCAAGCGATTCGCCATACAGGATGATGTCGCTGCCCTTCAAACGGCGGGTGTTTACCAGATAATCATAGGCTGCGATGCCATCTTCGCAAACGCCCTTGATACTCGGTTTGCCTTCACTCTTTCCGTAGCCCTGGTAGTCGTAGAGGAAGACGCTCCCGCCCGCCTTCAGCAAATTGGTGGCAAGCAGCAAACGATATTCGAGGTTGCCGGCATTTCCGTGACTGACGAGGAATGTTTTTGTGCTGCCCGGCAATTTGAAATACCAGGCATGAAGCTTCTTTCCGTCCGTCGTCGGGAAGTAAACATCTTGGAAATCGGCTTGGAGGGCCGTGTGGAGCTTATCGATTGCATCTTTCGTGTTGTAGGTGTTGGTGTCGGGATAGAAAAGAAGATAGGGAGCCGCATAGTGCAGCGTCAACGGTGAAAGGATCGAGAGAAGCACCGCCATCTTGGCGATTTCCACCAGAATCTTGCGGCGCAAGCTGACCTTCTTCTTTGCCCCGGCTTCTGGAAGCGAAGCGGAGATTTCTAAAGCCATGAGGAGCTCCTGGGCGTGGACTGTTAATGGCACGGATCTCTTACGATAGCAAAGGTCGGCGCCACTGCGTTGGAAAGGGCCATCAGTTTTGCAACTGTAGGCACCATTTCTATTCAAGCAGAAGCGTCGGAGGGAACGAACATGAAGAGTGCTCTGACGCCGATTCCCATGTGATAGCGAAAACGGATCATGACTCTGGGGTTTTCCAAGTGTTGATTTTTTATCTTATCTGGGAATCCTAATATGGGGGCGCCGGGGCTTGCTCTTGCAGTGCCTTTCTGGCAGCAGAACGATCTCTTTGCCCGGACGCGACAGGAAGCGGTAGCGCTTTGTGTGAGTTTTCGGGCGGTGCTCTAACTTTCGGGGACAAAATCGGTCGCATTTGTCACACAAAAGTGGATCATTTCAGCAAAGTGACACACAATAGTTAGGGGCGAAACGCCATGCCCCGTGGAGAGATATGGACCAAGTGGCAGAAACCATAAGCTGGGAAACGTTCTGGGAGGCGGGCATCAAGGCTTATCAACTGGGCCGATACGCAGATGCCGAGAAGCTCTTTCAGAAGGCGCTTGCGGAGCTGCAGAGCCCCGGCACGCTGCTGGCTGAGAAAGGCGAGCCGGTCGACGACAATCTCACCGATGCTGAAACCACCGAGCGCGCGCAGGCGCAGGCGAAGATCTTCGGCAGTCTGGGCGATCTCTATTGGGTTCAAGGCTGGTATGTCGAGGCGGAATCTGCATACAAGCGCGCCGTTGCTTTGAAAGAGAGAGTTTATTCGCCGGACGCCATCGAGGTGGCGGAAGGCTTGAACAAATTGGGCATGGTCTATCGAGCCCAGGGCAAGTTCTCGGAAGTGGAGCCATATTTGCGGCGCGCTCTTTCCATTTACGAGCGGAATTCCGACGCCAACAAGCTCGACATCGCCACAACATTGGAGAATCTTGCCGACTTCTACAGAGCGCACGGCAAATACTCACTTGCTGAGCCGCTCTTTCAAAAGGCGCTTACCATGCGGGAAAGCGTTCTTGGTCCGGAACATCCAAGCATTGGTCCCAACCTTCAGAACCTTGCTCTCCTTTATCATGCTTCCGGCAAATACGATCTTGCAGAACCGCTATACGAGCGCGCTTTGAAAATCGGTGAAAGCAATTGGGGGGCAGATCATCCGTCTGTTGCCACTCTCCTCAATTATCAGGCTGAGCTTTTCCGCATGAAAGGAAATTTTCCGCTTGCGGAGAAGATACACTGGCGCGCTTTGAAGATAAGGCAGACCGCGCTTGGATTGGAGCATCCGAGCACGGCTCAGAGCCTGAGCAATTTAGCTTTGCTCTTCCACATTCAATGCAAATACGACCAGGCGGAGCCGCTCTATAAGACGCTGCTCGATCTGCGCACGAAAGATTGGGGTCCCAAGCACATGCATGTGGCCGAAATCCTCAACAATCTGGCCGAAGTCTATCAAGACCAGGGCAAGTATCACGAGGCAGAACCTCTTTATTGGCGTGCGCTTTCCATCACTCAAGAGAGTCTTGGACCGGAACATCCGGATGTGGCGAAGGCATTGCGGAATCTGGCAGAGCTCTATGAGGAGCAGCAGAATTTTCAGGAAGCGGACAGACTTTTTCGCTGGGGGCTCGGCGTCACTGAGAAAGCGCTCGGCAGCGAGCATCCAGACGTAGCTGCTTTGATGGCGCGTTACGCCACACTGCAGCAAAAAATGATGCAAGATGACGACGAAGCGCCGGGAACCAGCTGGCAGGGCTGAAAGATTCCAGTCTGTGCGGACGCGGCCAAGCACGGCTGAAAGATTCCAGTCTGTGCGGACCCGGCCAAGCACGGCTGTGTGTTTTAAACTTAAAAGTTCAAAGACTCAGCGCTGTGAAAAGACAGTGAAAGCCTGTTAGAGGCTGGCTTTGCGCGCTTTGGTGCCCGATGTTGAGTTTGAACTTTTAAGTTTAAACTGCAAGGGCCTTCAGGAGTGGTGCCGCTAAAGGGAGGCTGAGGCAAGCCCTACCGGCATTAACCTACCGGCACTGAAGTTTGTTGTTTGGATTTGGAGAGTTTCTGGCGTACGCCTTCACCGGCAAGAAGTCCGGAGCTGGCTGCCTGCCCTACGCCGCGCGTCCAGCTCGACGAATCGCCGATGATGTAGAGATTGGGAATATTGGTCTCCATATTCTTCGATACGGTGATTGAGTCCGGATAGCTCTTGCACTCGGGCGCAAACAAAAGAGTGGAGTCGTCGGCCACGCCGGGGCAAATCTTGTTGAGTGCTTCCAGATATTCAATAATGCCTTCCAGAATGCGATGCGGATAGGCAAGCGAAACATCACCGCATTCAGCTTCCAGCGTTGGTTTGACGAGGTTGTTTGCCAGCGATTTGGTGCGCCGGCCGTGACGCAAGTCACCAAGCCGCTGCACGAGCGGCCCGCCGCCGGCAAGCATGTTCACCACTTTGGCGATCGTTTGCGAGTAAAGCTGGGGATCTTTGAACGGGCGTGTGAAAGTCTTCGACACGAGGACGGCGAAATTGTTGTTCTCCGACTTCTCGTACATCTTGGAGTGCCCATTTACAAGCACGTAGTCTCTGTGATTCTCCGGCGTCACGAAGCCTTTCGGGTTGGAGCAGAAGTTGCGCACAACGTCATTGGCGTGCTGGCTTCGGTAATACAACTTAGGCTCGTAAAAACGTCTGTCCACTTCCTCCGTGAAGTAGCAGCTTGTTTCCACACGTATGCCCACGTCTACCTGTCCGGGGTAGATATCGAGAGACTTATAGAATTCTTGTTGCGTCAGCCAGTGCGCGCCGCCTCTGCCCACAGAGAGAATGCAAACATCGAAAAGCTCTTCTTTTTCATTGCCGCTTTTGCGGTAGCCGTCGTATTGAACGCTGAATTGGGTGCCCCGGCGTGCCACGGAAAGCACTCTGGAGTCCCAGTGGAATTCGATGTTGGAGCCGTTGCTTTTGATTTCGTTCAAAATGCTGGTATTGATCGCCGGCGCATTATCCGAGCCGCAATGCAAGAGCTCCTGATAGTGATATGTCATGCCGGCAAGCGTGGCTTTCTTTTTGATCCAATCAAGATCGTCTGCGTTAGGTTTGACGACAGGAATTTCGCAGGGCGCATGCTTGAGAATTGTTTGCCGAACGATGTCCAGGCGCTTCTGCAGTTCTGCCTCTCCGATGAGGTCATAGAGCCTGCCGCCTATTACAGGCGAGGCGGAAAGAATTACTTTGAAATCGTTCCAGCTACCGGCGGACTGCCCTGGAGCGCAATAGCTGCAAGCCTTGGGCGGGCAGACGTGCAATACACCCTGATCGATGGGGCACGCATAGCGCTTTTCGTATTGCGGACCGACATCAAAAACGTGTACTTCAATTTCGGCTCCCGCTAATTCCTTGAGAGCAAAAAGCCCAGACGCACCCAATCCCACTAAGGCTAGTTTCTGCATTACCTCTTCGACTGCTTCTCTCTAGTGCTTCGCTTGAGAACAAATTTCTCAATTTGGTCCCGACAATCCTCAGATTGGCCTCAGACTGGCATGATGTCGGGCGGCAAAAGCGCCCGCCGACTCAAGAGCAGGGCCAACAAACCATAATACCACCTCTTAGCAAGGTTGCTAAGAGATATTGTCTTAATCCACGTAAATCGGATTTCGCAACTTGTCCAGCTTGGCAAGCATGGTCGAGATCTGGCTGAACAATTCATCAGTTATCTTGGCCAGGCAATCGCGCTTGTTGCTTTTGTAAGCACCGCCATAACTTTGCAAGTCGATGGCATTGCCGACGTCGACGAGCACAGTGCGAGGACCTTTTATGGTCGGTTCGCCGCCAAGCACCTCATGCTCCAGGCGCTCCAGAACATCTGTAAAGCGTTCTTGCGTCATGTGTTCTTTCACGTAAGTGTCATAGATGGCGACGAAATTGACGACGCGGTCGAGGTCTTTATAAAAACCCTTCATCGTTGCCGCCTTTTCCTCATGCACCTGGCGCTGATATTCAGAGAGAGTTTCATCGTCCTCATAGATGAAGTCGTCAATCTTGTTTCTCAAAACCCGCACCGAATCGAGAAGCTTGTCGCCCTGAGCCCCGTCCATCTTGAAATAACCAGCCATTTTGTCCAGAACAGCCGAGCGAAGAACGCGAATGCGCTCCAATAACGTCGCTTCAGGCTTGGGCTTGAGGTTGTACTCCTTCTCCAGCGCCAAAAGCAATGCCTGCGACGCTGCAAGAAGGCGCTCATAAAGAGATCCCTTGCCCGGGCTTCTCAGTCCAAGCTTTTCTTCTATCAGTGAAAGCGTGTGGTCGAGGGCCGGCTTGATATCCGTAGGATATGTGTATTTCAGGGCCATCGGAATTATGTGGATGGTTGCTTCCGGCTGGGTTTTTTTCAATTCGTCGAAGGCCCAGTATGAGAGCTGTGCGGCGCCTGTTTCCAGAGGCATGAGAGTGTCGTTTTGTCGCGAGATTTCACCTTCGGGGAAAAGCACCAGCTTTTTCTTGCCTTCAACGAGAATCTTTTTAGTCATTTTGAACGACTCTCTGTCAGGCGCTCCGCGAACAACGGAGTACGTGCCCAGGTGCTGCAGCCACCAGCCGTTAAGCCCCCTGTCCCAGTCAAAAACCTCACGCGCGGCGACGAAATTGAATTCCTCGCCGACATATTTGGAGAAGCAAAACATCACCTGCGGGTCATGGCGGTTGGAGTGATTGGGGCAGACAAGAGCCCGCTGCCCATGCAATTTGCGAAAGCGCTCCAGCGCGCCGTCAACTATTTGCAGCCGGGTGTCATGCAAGGACACCTTCATGTAGAGGGGCGACAAGAGCTTAACCAGAGAGATCAGCCACGGCGTGTCTTTGGGAGGACGAAAGTCAAGCACTAATTTGTCTCAACTGGTGATGGTCGAGGCCAGTATAGCAAGAGAAACGAGTCTGCTTGACCGGGCAATAGTTGCGAAGAGCTCAAGCAGAAGGCCAGGGAAATGGATGGCCAGCATCGGCAGGGAAACCGTGTTCATGAGCAGTCGCCCAACATGCGCCAAGATATGTCACCGGATACGGTGAGCGGTTCTTACGCCGCCCCTGCACCGCCGGTGATGCCGCTGAAGCGATAGCCGGCATGCTTCATTCTTTTGACGATTTCCCGTGTGGCTTTAATCGTTTGCGCGGAGTTCCAATCCAGCTCGTGCAATACGATCAGAGCGCCAGGTGTCAGCTGCCGCATTACCCTGTGCACCACACGGCAGGCTCCTATTTTCTGCCAATCCTCAGGCACGGGACCCCAATAAACGGGCGTCATGCCTCTTTCCTTGAGACAGTCGGCGCCGCGCTTATCGATGATGCCGAAGGGCGGGCGGAAAAGTGTCGGCGCGCGGCCGGTAATCTCTTCGATCATGTGGTTGGGCCGCTGAATCTCGCTTTCCAGCTTGCGAACGGAAAGCGCGGGAATGAATAAATGCGTCTGGCTGTGGTTGCCGATGACATGCCCGGCATCGCTGATTTCTCTCACCAGCTGCGAGTGCCGCTCCACCTCGCGCCCGACGAGAAAGAAAGTGGCTTTGATGTTCTCTTCTTCGAACATCTCGAGAAGATAAGGAGTTGTTTTGGGATTAGGACCATCGTCAAAAGTGAGAAAGAGAGTGTCGTTTGTTTGATGCTGCTCTTCATCATAATAGACGTCGTCCTTGCAGTGCCACAGCCCGTCAGGCAGAAGAAAGCGTCCGAGCTGTGTCAAAGAGTGCATCTTGAGGCAAGAGATCAAATCTTCCAGCCGCGTGTAGTGGTTGTGCTCTTGATGGTGTTCGTCAGACATTGGCAGGTTCGCTTAATTTCGCCGTGCTCTGGATAAGGAGGTGGATTGCTCGTCTTGCTTTGTCGCCTACCTCCTGCGAGCGTCTCTGGGCGATTGATTCAATGGCGCTTGCAAAGGCATAAAAACGCTCGATGGGCAGGTGTGTCGCTTTTGGATGCGGAAGCAGACTTCTCAGATAGCCTCTCAGGTTTGTGCTTTCTTTCTCACTCAATGGTTGGATTATGTCGAGCAAGGGTCTCAGAGATTTCAGGGAGACAAGCGGGGTGGAGTAGGAAAGTGCTCCTTTTGAAAGTGCCCGGTGGATGAGCACGCATTGAGCGAGAGGTGCGTGTTTGTCCGTGGGCTCTTCAGGTATTTTAGACAATGACCCCTCCCATTCGGGAAAGTCATGCATCAGATCGAGAAGTGAATCGGTCTGTTTGCCCGTGCCCGTAACAGGCAGCTGCCCGTAAATGAGGGGGCGCGATTCACACTTGTCAACATCTTTTGACACATTGAGCAGAACCCCGGAGAGGATGGAGGAGCTGACGAGCATCGCCTGCTCATTCAATTGACCGATGCGACCGGGGGAGAAATTTACTTCCTTAATTGCGTATTCCTGGCAAAGAAGCACATCCAGGACGGCGTCCCCGACTATAGCGCCAAACTCGGCTGTGGTTACGTTGCCGGTAACGAAATAAACGATGACTTCCGGTATGTGCCTGCCAAACGAGACATTGAGGATGCCCGTGACCTTTTCCAGGCTCAGAAACTGCATCACATTGAAAATGGTGCCTTCGCGAACTGATGTAATGTGAAAATTGAGTCCCACGAGCCTACCTGAGCATAAAAAGACAATTGATTTCAGAGATCAACTGTCTAGATTATATTCTCTCTTGAGAAGGGACTTCACGGGTGGTTTCTTTTGGCTTGTCGGGAGGACAGGGCCTGGCGCACGACCTCGCGGTCGTCAAAGTGGATAGTGCGGTCGGCAAGAATTTGATAGGTCTCGTGCCCCTTGCCGGCAACAAGAATGACATCGTTTTTGTCGGCGCGGTCGATTGCCATGTCGATTGCCCGCGCCCGGTCGGCTTCCACGCGCACGCTTCCCGTATTCAAACGCTTGATGCCGGCAAGTATCTCGGCAATGATCTGCTGCGGATCCTCACTCCTTGGATTGTCGGAGGTGACAACGAGCTCATCGGCAAGTGACTCAGCGATTTCGCCCATCTGCGGCCTCTTGGAGGCATCCCGGTCACCGCCGCAACCGAAT
>DATNRC010000044.1:0-4299 GCA_036703705.1 Candidatus Obscuribacterales bacterium | reverse complement strand
TTTGCTCTCGACGCCAATGGTGCCGCCGTGACTTTCCACAATCATTTTGCAGATCGGCAAGCCCAGTCCGGTTCCTTTCTTCTCTGTCGCGTCCTCGCTCTTAACCTGCTTAAAGCGCTCAAAAATGAGGGCTTTGTACTGATCAGGAACTCCTCTGCCTGCATCCTTCACATTCACAGTCACGAAGGAGTCATGCTCATCAAAGGAGACAAACACACTTGCGCCTTGTGGCGAGAACTTGACGGCATTGGAGAGAAGATTTACGACAACTTGAATCAGACGATCGTGGTCGCCATAAACTGCCTGCGCACAAGGTTGTGCATCGATAGTAACGCCGTGGCTCGACGCGAAATGAGAAACCGCATCCACAGATTGCTCTATTACCGGCCAAAGGGGGATGTTTTTCAATTTCATCTCCATTTGCCCGGCTTCCAGTTTTTCAATGTCCAGCAAATCATTGATCAAGTTGATCAATCTTGCTGTATTCTATTCCGCTCTTGCCACCTCATGCTCCGCACGTTCTGGCAGCTTGCCGAGAATTCCCTCATTGAGGAGAGTGAGCGAACCCTGCATTGATGTGAGCGGGGTCCTGAGATCATGGCTGACCATGGACATCAGCTCCTGTTTGCGTCTTGCCGCGTCGGCAAGCGCATCTGCCATTTCATGGAAGATTTTGTCCAGGTGGGCAATCTCGTCGCCGCCTGTAACGACGGGATTGAGCGGCTGCCCTTTAGCCAGGCGTGAAGTGTTGTCCATAAGAACGGACAGCCGCCGCATCGTACCCCGATTGAAATACATGGTCAAAGCAACGGCCAAAATTATGCTGGCCAGCACTCCGCTGCCAATGCATTGCACAATCAGCATACGAAATTTGAATTCCGTATCCGGTTTGCTCAACAAGGCGCTTTCCTGCGCATTTACAAAATGGCGAATGGTATCCAGAAGGAGCTGCCCCTGCTGAGAAAGGATACGGCGCTTCTCAGCCAGCTCGACGATAGAACCGCCCTCCAGCGCAATGCGGCGAAATTCAGCGAGCATTTCGATGCCTTTGCTCGCCACTTGCTCGATGCGCTCCAGTGCTGCTTTTTGATCCGGGCTGTCGCGCAATTCAATCTTGAGCGATCTGATGCGCATAGGAATCTGCTCGTAGAGCGCATCGAACTGCTTCATCGTTGCCGGGTCTCGCATTTTGTTCAACTGATAGCTGTAAATGGAGCAATCGAGGAAATCTTTGAGCAGCAGGTTGGATTCTGCTATCACCTGCCTGGCA
Organism: Candidatus Obscuribacterales bacterium; assembly: GCA_036703705.1. Lineage (GTDB taxonomy): Bacteria > Cyanobacteriota > Vampirovibrionia > Obscuribacterales > Obscuribacteraceae > DATNRC01. Next base: position 3,029 of record DATNRC010000044.1, on the reverse strand, counting down.
TGCCGCTCTTTCCTGGTCTCCTCTTCTGCCTGTGTCAAAAGCACCGCCAGCGAACCGAGAACGATAAGTTCGCAAATAAGGGGCAAGGCGACCAGCAAAAACGCCTTCTGCGATAGGTTTAAATTCAGGCGAAACACCGCTTGTCCCTGAAGGCACTTCCGACCATCATCTTATCTTGTATTGGCTGTCGATCGAAGAAATACAGATTTTCTCAGCTGGCAATGAATCGCCCGATGCCAAGAAGTCCACTCAGAACCGGTTTTTCAGCGGCGCCGAGCGATTGTCGCGGCATCAGGTCTTTGCCTGATCTCAGCCCGCGGCCGGGGATTCATACCATAGGCGGTGCGTCGCTCTCGCGTCAGTCGAAAGGCGGTTTTCTCCAATCCCACTTTCAGAAGAATTTTGGATTGGCATCGTAGAGTAATTGCAACGCAGTGAGTTTCACTGACGACAACTTTGACCTCGTGCGATGGAGCCCGGGCAAGTGAGCTTTCTCCGAGGGGACGAATACCGAGAGCATCAGTGGGGCTCTCGGTATTTCATTTCCATTGCAAAGCGTCGGCCGGATGCAATTTGAGATTGAGCTGCGCCTGTTTACACTTCGGAAACAACTTTGGGCTACTCAATACGTATGATTCAGAAAGGCAAGGGAGCGAATCACATGCAAATGCCAGAAGCAGCACTCACATTCAACAGCCAAGCTTTCACAACCCCAGCGAAATATCATCTGTCTGTCCTTCTTCCCACGAATGGCAATGAAATAGCGCTGCCCGGCGGAACAAAAGTCCTCATAGATCCTGAAGGCGACAGCATCCAACACATCGGATACGCCAATGGCGCAACAGTTACAAAAACGAAAAATAATGAGGGCTTGACTACGATCTTCAAAGGAGAGGATGGTACCTGGCTCATGTCCAAGAACTCGGGCTTGTGGTTTACGGTCGACTAATCGCATCCACGCCCGGCATGCCTAAGTAGTAAAATCGGCGCGTACAATTAATTAGTCGCGGGCAGCTTGCACCGCGTCATTCGCCAAGAGGCTACCAAGAGCCATGAATCCAACGCGTGCCGACCACATCGGCCCATTAGATATGTTCAAAATCGGCATCGGGCCGTCAAGCTCGCACACTGTCGGTCCGATGATTGCCGCGCTTGATTTCAGGACCGAGACGCTGGAGAAGAATTTGAACAAAGAAACTGCCGTGAGCAGCGACTGGAAGATCACGGTCGAGCTCTTCGGAAGCCTCTCAGCAACCGGGCGAGGACATGCAACAGATGGTGCCGTATGTGCCGGACTGCTAGGTCTCAATCCCAAAAGCGCCGAGCCCGCGGACATCTGGGAGGCAATGCCGGCGCTCACCCGGAGCCCTTTCATCACCATAAACAACACGCCGATTCGCTTCAATCCCAGCGAAGACATAGCTTGGCAGGGCTGGCTCATGGACGGCAATGCTCTGCCCCATCCGAATACAGTACGCTTCAGGCTCGTTCAAGCGGACAAAGTGGTTGCCGAGGAGGTCATTCTGTCCGTGGGCGGAGGCTTCATCGAACACGTCGATCCGCACACCGGCCAGCGCAAGCCTCCTTTAGCGCCTGATGAAACAAAACCCCTTCCCTATCCGTACAATTCAGCTCAGGAGTTCGTGGAACAGTGCGTCAAATCCGGAATGCCGCCCTGGCAGATCGTGATTGAGAATCAGAAAGCATTGGGCATGAACGAAGCTGATTTGCGCGAACGCTTGGGCAATGTTCTCAAAACCTTTGCCCTCTGCATTGAGCGCGGTCTGTCGGCGGAAGGCATCCTGCCTGGCGGTTTGAATGTGAAGCGGAGAGCGAAAAAGTTGTATGAGCAACTCAAAGCGGGCAAGACTACAGCCTGGAGCGGCAGCGATCTCCGTCCATCCGTGTACGCAATGGCCGTCAACGAGGAAAATGCGGCCGGTGGTCGTGTAGTTACTGCACCGACGAACGGCTCGTCCGGATTGATACCGGCAGTATGGAAAACACTGGCGGAGAGCCACAATTTGTCAGATGAGACTCTTCAAAACGGCTTGATTGTCGCTTCCGTGATTGGCGCCCTGGTCAAAACTCATGCCTCCATCAGCGGTGCAGAAGTAGGCTGCCAGGGCGAAGTAGGAACCTCCTGCGCCATGGCAGCGGCAGGCGCCGTAGCCATGCTCGGCGGAACGCCTTACCAGATCGAGCAAGCGGCGGAAATCGGCATCGAGCATCACCTGGGAATGACGTGCGATCCTATGATGGGGCTGGTGCAAGTCCCCTGCATAGAGCGAAATGCCATGGGAGCAGTAAAAGCATTGAATGCCGCCGCCCTGTCGCTTGCTTCTGACGGTCAACATCTGGTAAGCCTGGACAAAGCGCTCTTAGTGATGAAGCAAACCGGCCTGGACATGAATCAAAAGTACAAAGAGACGGCCACCGGCGGCCTGGCGCTCGGTTGAAGGAGCGCTTTGATCTTTGGCAAGAGATGCTGGGTGCAGCCCGCACGGCTGAGCCATTTCAGCGAGCCAAACTTTACTTGACAACTACAAGGCCTTGGACTATTATTGCCTCACCCTGGAGAATCTCTCTCCACCTTCGTGCAAGACCGACCCTACGACCACTTACTACCTGAGTCCTTGTGACGTGCTTCGCCGTGCTTTGGCGCGGAGACGAACGTAATTCGGACCGTTTCTTACGCGGTAAGCTCATGAACTCTTCATTGGGTGATCTGACGCCCTCTCTCGGCTCTCTGCCGGCATCCGGTGAGAAGCTGGAATCACGCGTGGATCATGACGGTATAACAACCTTTCATTTAACGACCAGCGATCGACAGTCGGGTATCTCGACAGAAAAAATTTTCGACCAAAATCGCAGACTGGTCAAAGTGACGAAACGCAACGGCAACAGCCAGTCCGAGACGCATTACGATGCGAACACGGGAGCTGTTGCTCGTGTCTTTGAAGTGTCCGTCCTGCCTGATGGAAGCACAATGACGAAAGAAGTATCGCACGCCTCCGGAAGCAGATCGA
>DATNRC010000043.1:0-13996 GCA_036703705.1 Candidatus Obscuribacterales bacterium | reverse complement strand
AACAATGAGAAGTGGTGTTCCTTGCAAGGACTCTTTCAGGCGATTCTTGCCGCTCACGAATTTAAATGAGAGGTGATCTACGAATTTTAGATACAGCGGCAGAACAAGCTCCATGAGCCCAATGACAGCTGGATTGCGCTTGGGTGGCTTGAAATCGGATGGCACTCGCATCGTCTCAATCGGTGGCTCGAAAGCGCTTCCGCCCTTCATACGCGTCACTCATACATTGAGGCCAAGCCAAGTTCAAACGTGGATCGTTCACCTGTTTGGAATAATGGATTGCGTTCAAGCAAATAACGATGGCCTGACTCGGGCTTGAGCACGGCAACTCCATATGCCACCGATAGGGCAAGTGTCACCGGATCTTGCTCTGCGAACGGCGTCGACAGATCGACATGCTCACCGACATTCGCCCTCAGATCGCTAATGGCCAGTGCCAGTTGATCTTCCTTGATTGGAAGCTGCTCCGCTTGTCTGGCTGCATGGAGGATCACTCGCCAGAACCAGTAGTAGTTGACGCTCACCCGCTTGAGCATTTTGATTGCCCTCTCATCAAAGAACACCGACAGCTCATTCTTCTCTGGCAGTGTCTCCCGTCCGGTGATTCGCTGTGCCAGCCTGTGGATTTTCTCACCAAGATAATCAACATTGACGACGAAGTTCTTGCTTTCGGCGTAGCATTTCCGTTCTTCTTCCGCCAGCGCGACCAGTTCATCTATGATCTCTTGCATTGCCGTGTTCTCCTTCTCATAGGGATGTATGTGCTGCCGCATAGAAGCAATGTCGTAATACCAAACGCAGCATGGGCGCTCCAACCGTGCCGGACTGTGTCTGTACTAAACATAAAGAGTGAGCGGAAATTGCGCATCAATCCAGGGGCCGAGTAAGCAAAACCTCGGCTGAGGCGGTCTGTTCCTCCAGTGGTGCATCTCCGGGATGACGTGCGTGCTGAGCAGAATGATATTTGCACGTCGAGACGCGGCATGTCGTCGCTGTCAGTAGGACCAGCGCACTAGCGAAGCACCGGCACTGAATCCGGCACCCATAGTAGCCATAAGAACCAAATCGTTCTTTTTCAGTCTCCCTTGGCGGAGGGCAGTTTCTATTGCCAGAGGAATAGTGGCGTCTGTTGTGTTTCCATACTCGTCTATATTGACAACGACTTTGTTCATGTCAATCTGCATTCGGCCCACTGCTGATTGGATGATGCGAAGATTGGCCTGATGGGGAATGAAGACGTCGATGTCACTTCCTGTCAGACCATGTTTTTCCAGGAGCTTGAGGCAGACCTCGGACATTTTTCTGGTGGCGAACTTAAAGACGAACTGACCGTCCTGGTGTATGTAGTGCATGTGCTTGTCTACAGTTTCGTGGCTGGCGGGATGTCTGCTGCCGCCGGCGGGAAGGCAAAGTGCCTCCGTGTTCGATCCGTCAATTTGGTGGACAAAGTCGATAATGCCGCCATCAGATCCTTCTTCCGCTGGTTTGAGGAGCGCAGCTCCGCTGCCGTCACCAAATATGATGCAGGTCTGGCGATCGGTATAATCGACGATTGATGACATTACATCTGCACCGATGACAAGAACATTTTTGTGCCTGCCTGTCTCGACAAATTGGGCGCCGACTTGAAGGGCGAAAAGAAAGCCGGAGCAGGCAATGGAAAGATCGAACCCCCATGCGTTGGTGGCACCAATGTTCTTCTCGACCAGGCAGGCGGTAGCTGGAAACAACATGTCCGGCGTTATGGTGGCGACGACAATCAACTCAATCTCGGCGGGATCAATTGCGATCTGTGAAAATATCTTCCTTGCCGCTTCTGTTGCCAGGTCGGAAGTGGCCAGGCCTTTGTCGGCTATATGGCGACACTTGATTCCAGTGCGCTCGACGATCCACTGATCGGTTGTGTCTACTAGTTTCTCAAGATCCTGATTGGTGAGGAGATTCTCGGGAACATATGTCGCGACAGCGGCGATTTGAGCTCTTGGCATAGCGATCTCAATCTCGGAAGGTTGCATACGCTTGCATTTTCCGATCGGTAATTCGAGTGCGCATCGCGCTCGAGGATGATCTGCGGCTCGAGTGAATGCGAAAACGATTTGATTCCACCCTAAGAATGGTGTGCGTTCTTGGCCGGTTTTTGCCGTATTGAGGTCGGACGCGGCGGGTTTGGTGACCTTGAGCATGCCAGGGAGTAAAAGCATGTAGATGATGTGCGTCTGTGTCTGTTGAGGTTAATATCGCATTATTGGTTTTGCTCGGCTAAATGAATGCTTTGCATAGGTACATCAGGATGGAATTACGACCACTGGCGGGGACGCTTCTATCCGCCGAAGCTGCCTCCCTCGTCATTCTTGCGCTACTATGCCGAGGAGTTTGATAGTGCTGAGGTTAACTACTCCTTTTATCGCTTGCCGAAGGAAGCTACGTACCGGAAGTGGGCCTCCACAGTGCCGCGAGATTTCATCTTTGCCTTGAAGGTAAGCCGGTTTATCAGCCACGTGAAGCGACTCCGTGATGCCTCAGATGCCTTTCACAAATTCGTCGATAACGCTCTTGCGCTGGAGCAACATCTCGGCCCCCTCTTGCTTCAATGCCCTGAAAATTTTCACGCTGACACGGAGAGACTGAAAGACTTTCTGAGAATGGCCGGCTCGATAAGTGATAGACATGGATTGCGGCTGGTTTTTGAATTCCGTCACCGCTCCTGGTTTGACACGCAGGTGTATGCTTTGTTGGAGCGCCACAACGCTGCGCTCGTAATCGCTGACTCTCCTGACTATCCACGCCATGACATCGTCACGGCCGACTTCGCATATTACCGATTTCACGGGCGGCGGGAGCTTTTCGCTTCGAGCTACACACGGTCCGAGCTGGAAATGGAGGCAAAGAGAATCCTCAAACTTGCTCGCCAGGGGCTGGACATATATGGGTACTTCAATAACGACGCCAACGCGCATGCGATAAGCAATGCGCGCCTTCTGAAGCAGCTTCTCCAGGCTTGACTTTTCTCGACTACGAGCACTACTACTTCATGAGGCTCACAGGCATTTTTGGTTGATGCTTGCAAAAGAATCCTGCGGGCAGTCTGTAGAGGCAACATTTAGTGCCTATGCGATGCAAGCCCGCTCTAAGATTCTGCCGCCGCCACCTGCTCTCATTCCTTAGAAGGATAGGAAATCGTTCGTTGTGCCAATGTAGAGGGGCTGGAAATTGTAGATGATTGAGGCAGATCCAATGGAGACGTCGCCATGAAGACAAAACTTCCTGTAAAACCTTTGTTGAAAGGTGTTTGGCACAATCAGCACAATTCTGAAATTCAATTGGAAATCGACCAGACCGGCAAAATTTCCGGCTCCTTTATCACTGGCGTCATGACGCAAGGACATCGTTCGGAAACATTTCCCCTCACTGGTTTTGCCGGCGGCGATGTCTTTGCTTTTTGCGTGGATTTCTCCAAACATGGCTGCATGACGACGTGGGTGGGGCAGATTATCGATCCTGCTTCCAAACGGTTCCACGCAAACTGGCAAATGATTGCCGATGTCTATCAGAAAGAAGACCTGGAATGGAAGTCGACCTGGGTAGGACAGGACGTGTTTGATGCGGGTCCGCGCGAAACCGAGGTGTCAAACCACAAGGCGCCCGCTTCGCACCCCATGTACAGCAGCATTATCTGACCAATTCTGTGCAGATGGATTCAGTGGCCGAAACCGATTGAAGAGATGGAGTCCAGGGATCTCAATTCGCGAATCTGCAAACCAGCTTATCGATAGCTGTAACGAGAGAGGCTGAGGATTATGTTTAGAAATAGGAAGACAGCCGGCGAAGAGTTAGCCAAGGCACTCTGTGAGTATCTATCTCGCCAACCCGCGTTAATCGCCAAAAACAAAATCATGGTAGTCGGACTGCCACGAGGCGGTGTGCCGGTAGCACTAGAGGTGGCGCGCAAATTTGGCTGTCCCGTTGAGGTAATTGTGTCCAAGAAGTTGCCATTTCCCGGACAAGCTGAATTTGCAATCGGTGCTGTTTCGTCTGAAGGCACTGTGGTGCTTGATCCTACCCTACCCAAGACGCAAGCATGGAAAGCTTACATTGATGAGCAGCGCCAGCGCTTGTTGGACAAAACGAGAGAGATAGAAGACGCGTTTTACGATGCCGCCGGACGGCATATACAACCGTTCCAGGGAAAGACAGTCATCGTCGTAGACGATGGTGTTGCTACAGGCATGACTGCCATGGCTGCTATCGAGACCGTCAAAAAACGCGGTGCTGCGCGGACAATCATGGCGGCCCCGGTGATGAGCAGAGAAGCTTATATGCAATTGTTAGCGATGTGCAATGACGTAGTTGCGATGAGCATTCCTGAGGAATTCTTGGCCGTTGGCAACCATTACGTCGACTTTGCGCAAACATCTGATGAAGAAGTTATATCTGCGATGCGTGAAAGTTCTCGTTTCGAAGGTCGACCGCAGGCACCATTTCACGAATCTGGAGTCAATCAGATAGGCGTTTAGCTGAAGGTGCGAGCCATTGCTTGCCAAAGTGCCGCATCAGTTTCGTGCGCCTATCCACTTACGGGAATGTCAGCTGTAACTCGAAAGGACCGCGAAAATGGATCGCTGGTGAAGACAGAATTGAAAGGCAATAAATTGATTGAAGTTTTCACTTCCATGAAATGCCCCAATTGTCATTGCATGAGATGTCCCTAGATCCGTTTGCGATTTGAGGTAATCTCCTCTGGATGAATGATGGCATTGCCGGGCTCTCTGGACTAATCTATAGGTCGGACCGATTGCTCAAAAAGTGAAAGGCACAATGAAAGGAACCATCGACGAATATAAAACTTGCGATGAATTGTTGGACGGTCAAACCGTGATCGTTCGCGCTGTTCATCCGGCAGATCGATCCAGTCTCGAGGAGATCTGGCATCACCTAAGTAATGATTCCATTTACTATCGATTCTTATCGCCCAAGAAAGAATTGACCGATGAAGAATTGCAGTATTTCACCAATCTGGATTTCAAGAAACATGTGGCGCTGCTCGCCCTTTTAATGAGGGATGGGAAAGAGATACCAGTCGGTGTCGGACGCTATATTGTTTCTGAAGACGACAGAACTGGATATTCGGCGGAAGTGGCCTTCACGGTTGAAGACGAATATCAGGGACACGGTATCGGCACTATTCTGCTCAAACATTTGGAGAACATTGCCAGGGAGGCAGGAGTAACGGAGTTCACTGCATTGGTTTTCAGTGAAAACCACAAAATGCTGGAAGTTTTTGAACACTCAGGATTGCCTATGACCAAACGATTCAGTGACTCGGGACTTTGGGAAATCAAGCTTCGTCTCACGTAAAACACTCTGGCCGTATATTGGGCGCTTAATCAGTTCGTCGCCTCGGCCAGTGATTGGGCATTATTGAACGCACATCTCCTGAAACTGGGGTATTTTGATGCTTAAGCGATATCACTTGAGCGTCAGAACAAGGAAACTGCCGCCTGGGAATGTTGAACAACAAATCTGCTATCGTCGGCAGTCTGATCAACCCCACCCAAAAATGGACGCCTGAAATTGGCTTAATCGGGCTCTAAATCCTCTCGCCATGGTGGTTTGCGGGATAGACCCGCGAGCTGCTTACAAATTTGATTCAGTATTATGGTTATAGGGTCCGGTTTGCCTTGCATCACAATTTTGTCCTTTGAGCTACCGCTCCGGTACTCATTCGGGTGCACCCCAGTTTCAACAGGAAAAACCGAGCATGTCTGACGATTTGTTTGAGACGCGACTATTAGAAGATACGTTGGTGGGCTTCCAACAGCCCCTACGAGTACAGCCCGAAACCGAGCCAGCCTTAACCCACCCTGGAGGATGGCTTGACAGAGCCATTCTTACGCGTCTTTTGAGCAAGCTCTTTGACTATGCAAAGGCGCATAATCTTTGCTTTAGTGTTGCTTCCGTCGAATTGATGTCGCAGATAAAGTCGCCGGAAGAAGCGCGGAAGATTTCGATTGTTGCATCTAACCTCTTCCGCAGCCAACTTAGAGAGTCCGATACTTTGCTGCAGTATGGACTGAAGACGATGTGCATCATCTTGCCGCATGCTGACCAGAAGCGCGGGCAAAAGGTGCTGGCGAGGCTGCGTGGCGCGGCAGCCAAAACAGCAATGATTGGTGCGCATGACGAGGCTGTTGAGCCGGTGTTCGGTCTATCCAGCGACTTTTCCGGACCGCAGTCTCCGGGAGAGAACGTCCTGGCACACGCTGAGCTTTCCCTTAAACGGGCAGTGGAGCTCTATTTACTCCAGCCTCGTTGACTCGACAAACCCGGATTCCAATGCGGCGCCAAGAATACCGACATCTGAGGCGCTAAAATGAAAGCATGGGAGAGAAAAAGTTTGCTCGGGTAGTCAAGCTACGGAAGCTTCATGATGGCGCCTCCGATGCCGAGTTTTGGAAAACGCAGTCTGTTGCTGCTCGATTGGCGGCATTAGAGCAAATGCGATACGAGTATCATCAGTGGAGATACGGTGCTCAACCAAGACTTCAAAGAGTTTATTCAATCGTTAAACGCAAATGAGGTGCGCTACCTCGTGATTGGCGGATATGCTCTGGCAGTGCACGGTTGTCCGCGTTACACCAAGGACATTGACGTCTGGGTAGATTTATCCAAAGACAATGCCGAGCAAATCATAAAGGCGCTTAATGAGTTCGGTTTCGCGTCCATGGGATTGAAGGAGTCCGATTTTCTGGAGCAGAATCAGGTCATTCAGCTCGGCCCAATAGAATAGATCTTCTTACCACCGCAGATGGTGTCAGCTTCTCATCGTGTTATGAGCGCCGGCACGTAATTGACATTGATGGGGTAGAGGTGAGCTTCATTGATATTCAGGGTCTGAGAGACAACAAGCGTGCGACGGGACGACTACAAGATCTCGCCGATCTTGAAGCTCTGGAGCAGATGCAAAAGTGAACATTGGTCTAAGCTACTTCAAGCTTGTAGCCCATCCAGTGCACGGTCTTGATGGGGCAGGTTTCGCCCTTGTCCGTGATTTTTCTTCGCAAGGTCTTGATGTACGTTCGAACTGTCTCTTCAGTAGCGTTGGAATCGGAGCCCCAGACTCTTTCCAGCAGTGCCTTTGCGTTGAAGAGCTGGTTAGGATGGCGCATCAAGAACTCGAGAATGGCGAATTCTTTCGGCAAAAGCTGCAGCTCCTTGCCGTTTTTGTAGACGATATGCGCCTTTGTATCCAAAGAAAGCGGTCCCGCCTCGATCCGGGACGGGAGCATGCCCTGCGGCCTGCGCAACAATGCTCTCAATCGAGCGGAAAGCTCCTGCAGTTGAAACGGTTTTACAACATAGTCGTCAGCGCCAGCGTCGAGACCTTCAATCTTTTCAATGACTTTGTCTCTGCCTGTGAGCATCAACACCGGCGTCGTCCCGCCGTTCATGCGGAATTTCGTGCAAAGCTCCACGCCGCTCAGTTTTGGCAAGTTCCAATCCAAAATGATTGCATCGTAGTCATACTCACGTAGAAGCTCCCAGCCCATTTCCCCGTCGTTGGCTGATTCAACGATATGTTTTTCCCAGGTGAGCCACTCAGTGAGCTTCCCGCAAAGCGCGACATCATCTTCTACAACCAGTAACTTTGCCATAGGCTATCCTCGCAATAAGCGAATGCTGAGACCACATCCTGCTTAACGACGGCGACTCAACGAATTAGGAGTAAAGAGGGGTGCAAGGCGGATTTCTGGGGGTTCTATCGTCCGAAGGGGCGATTCGCCGGTGCCGTCCATTCAAACATACCCCGAAATAGCCGTGAGTGAAACGTTTGCGCCGGTCAGCCCATAAACTGCATATCGGCGCCCTTCTGCTGCTCAATATCAACTTGAGCGGGATGATCGTGATTCGGGGTGGGAAACAACGGCTTTTGCGGGCAGGCAATACATTCAGCCTGGAAATGCGTGGCTGCGATAAATCGGTCTGACATCGAGAGGACCCTCATCGCTCAGCAAGCCGCAGAGTGTTGGATCCTTCAAAACATCCTCGTATTTCATCGGTCTTCCGTTAACGATCACATCTTTGGCTATGAAGCGCGCACCATGGCTGTAATCGACATAATCGACACCGTGCGCGCCACCGCCGGCCCCTTGTATTGGCTTGCCATTCTTGTCGAACAAGCCATAAAAGTCCAGTTTCGACGGATGATCTTTGGCAAAGCGACTGACAATGATATCTTTCTTGTGTCCCGCGATCAGGCTTCCTTCGGCTTGTGCGGGCAGTTGGCGATCGATGATGGAGTCATGCTGCAAGTAAAATCCATTTCCTTGCATGAATTGCGTGTCTGATCTATCCCTCACCAAACCTACCCCGGAAAGCCTCACATCGGACTGGAGATAGATGTCGTCGGCAAGTTTCTTTGTCGGCAATTCATATCCGTATTTCTCGGCGATTGCTTTTGCTAGCAACGGTGTGACAGGCACTCTCACATAGTCTTCATTGGTGCCAATGGCGAGGTAGTCAGGCAAGACGCTAATTTCTGCCTTGTTCCCGTGTTTATCCGCGACGACGATCTTCTTCGGATGCCGGAGGATGTCGGGAATATTACCCGCTTCTATTTGCGCGAGTATCGCCCTTTCGCGGTCCCATCCAGTGATGCCGGTGCAATCGGGATTGTTTGGGTCGGCCTTGAGAATTTTTCTAAAGAACTGCGATCCGCCCATACTTGCCGCCGGATTGCGAGGAGGGAAGCCAGTTTCTTTAGCCTCACTCGGGTTGTCACTGTTCCAGGAATTCTCCAAAGGTTTGCTCACATCGCCTGGACTTTGCCTGTTCCAGCCCGCATTCGTTTGATTTCGCTCCGGAAGCTCACGGCTAGGGTGTGGTGGTGGGTAGGGCTTTGTCGGTTCGTAAGCATTCTGTGGCTGTCTGGGCGTGTTCGGTCCGTACGGTTCGTCAGCATTCTGTGGCTGTCTGGGCGTGTTCGGTCCGTACAGCTTCGGCTGCCGGTTGGGCTTGTACGGCTCGCATGTTTCGTAAGGTTTCTGCGGCTTTCTCTGTGAACCCTCGTCCGTGCCTCCCGCCCCATTGTTTGATGAATTCCAACAGCCTGGACGGCGTGCCACCGGTCGCGGCAACGGAGGAAAACAACCGTCAGCGTTCCTTCTGAGTCTCAACTGGCCGGGCATCATCAGATCTAACTGAAATGCACCATATCTGGTTTGAATGACGATAGGTGACGAATTGCATCCTCTGATGATGGTTAGCTCCGGCAGCGATTTGTACTGCCTTTGACTGCAAGCGTCCCCGTATTCAGGCACCCCCGGCAGGTAAATGGAAGATCGGGTGTGGAGCGCAGCAGCTCCATCTCTCAAAATGTCGCAGGAAAGCGTTCCCCATACAGCAAGGTTCTGCTGCGAGTCTGCCAGCATGTCATCATGCGGTGCAGGAAGTCTGCTCTGTCCTCGCAACGTGTGCTGGAGGTGACGGGGAAATCCAGGATGAACATTGCCATCCGGCCGCCATTGAGCGTTGCTAACGGATGGGCTGTCTTGCATGGATCGAGAAGATGCATCGCGCGAGTATGACGCATCGCGGTGACTATTGTTCACGCGTCTCTCCTGTCTTTGCTGCTGGCTTCGAAGGGTACAGGGGCAACCGGAAGAGTGAGCTCGCGTAGCTTTGCTCACCAGACCGGTTCACATAGAGGGGATAACCCTTAAAGTAAGGAGTTCAGCGTGAGAAAGTTGTGAGAACCTCATCTATTTGCCTGTTTTTGACTTCGCCGAAGCCTTCTTGGAAGGGGACCTCGGCGGCGCCTTTTTAGCAGGCGACGCCGATACGGACTTCGTCTCGTCTGTTGCTACAGATGTTTTTGTCGCCGCCGGCGGTGCGCTCGCCGGAGCCTTTGTTGTTGCACCCTTCGGCGAGCTGCCTTGGGTTGCGACGGCGGACAAATCCGCGTTGAATTTAGTGAAGTCCTTTTCGAGGATGTCGGTTTCGGCCTTGGGGTACCCTTTCGCGCTCACCTGGGACTCGATCTCGCTGAGACGGGCGAGCTCTTTTTTGAAGCTAGCTGCCTGGTCGGCTGTGAGCCAGCCCTTGGTCAAACCAAGCTCAATCTGCTCGCCGTAATTTTTCAATCGCTCCTTGTACTTGAGCGCCACTTTATTGGAGTGTTGAAACCCCAACATCCCTTTTTGCTCGACTGTTTCTGTATGCGTGACAGAGCCGTCTGGTCCCACTGTCGTGGTTGTTGTTCGCTCGATAACAGTGCCGCCGGGCGGGGGGTCGTCGGCGAAGGCGGCTGGCCATCCAAAACCGCTAAAGGAGCAAATCAGACCTATGAGGAGACCGAGCCTGAGCGCTTGTGTCATGTCTATCTCTCCTTCTTGTTGAGTACTGCGTATCTACCGGAGTTTGCAAAATAATACCGGCATCATGTACAGACTGCCTGAAATCCAATTGGTGCCAGGACCATTTGATTGAATTCTCTTCACTTATAAAGAGGATTCTAAAAACAGCGCTACAATTGGCAGCGCGAGTTTTCGCGGGAAGTCCCGTCATTGTCACTGTGATTGCCGGCACAAAGGCGTTGTGCGGCGGAAAGCGTGCTGAGATATGTCTAATCACCAGGGAGGCGAATCCCTGACTACTTTTCTGAGCGTAAGAAAGGGCGAACGGCTTATCACGTCCCTGTTGTTCGGCTGGCTGTTTCTCTTTATCTGCGTCTACTACGTCCTTCGTCCTATCCGCCGGGGATTGTTCCTTGACGGGCTGGGCAATGAGTACATGCCATTTGTTTACATGGGCACTGCCGCCGTAACGGGTGTGGTCGTTTGGCTCTATTCGAAGTTTTCTCGCGTGCCGAGACGCAAATTGATCGGCAGCGTTTACGGCATATTCCTCGCCAACTTGATTGCCTGGTGGGAAGTATTCAAGCACGAGTCCGTACTTGCATCCGGGGTTTTCTGGGTTTGGCTCGACGTTTTCTCCATCATGGGCGTCACTCTTTTCTGGATGTATGCCAATGATGTCTTCGATTCGGCAAAGGCAAAGCGCCTTTTCGGGCTCATAGCAGCCGGTGGCGGCTTCGGTGCAATCTTGGGCAGCTCACTCACTGCCAGCCTGGTAGGGATTGTAGGAACAACCAATATGCTCCTGGTGGCGGCTGCAATTGTCGCCCTTACCCTGGGAATCTTCCTAGTGATTGAGAAAATCAACGAGGGTGAGCCACTGCAACGCGCAGCCGCTCCTGAGTTCGAGCGCTGCGATACATCGAAAATTACCAGCGTTTTGAAGACGATTGTGGAAAACAAATTTTTGCTTTTCTTGATGCTGGCTGTGGCTTTTGAAAGAGTGACTCCGGACTTTGTTCAGTTTTGCTACAACGAAATTCTCAAAGGCATGGCGACAGGCAGAGATGCCATCGCTGCTCTCGATGCCAATCTCGAGCGCTGGAGAGGGCTGGCTGAGCTCGTAGTCGACATCTTCCTGGTCTCTTTCGTGCTCAAGAGATTGGGCACCGGATTTGCTCTTACATCATCTGCAGCGACCATACTTGCAGGTTTGATTACATTTGCAGTGGTGCCCAACCCAATCGTAATCATGACGATCTTCCATCTCGATGAAGGGATGCGTCACGCCTGGTTTAAGGCTGCCAAAGAGCTGACTTATACGGTCACTTCTCGCGACGTGCTCTACAACGTCAAGCCGGTAATCGAGATGTTTTGCTACCGCTTCGCGCGCGGTGCTGCAGGATTGATGATTTACTTCGTGTATTCCGTGCTCGGGCTGGGCACGACAGGCGTCATGATCGCCGGCGGAGCCTGCGCAGCCGGCTGGCTTTATTGCGGCTTGCGCCTGAGCCGTGAATACAAGCGGTTGGAGCTCGAGGCAACCAAACGTGCGTGGGAAGAGCAACTCGCGCAGACAGCACCGCTTGCTGCAGCTAAGAAATGAATTGATTAGCCGATATGCTCTCAGCAATTTCGCTCCCCGCAGTGGCTGCGCTTAGACACGAGGTCCATGCCCGGTCATTCGCCTTGTTGCCGAGGGTGTTATCAAGAGGGGGTGGCCGGTTGAAATCCAGACCGTGGCCGGAGCATGGGAGAAATCCCATAGCTGTGCAACAAAATTGCAACCTGCTGACCCTAACCTTAATTCTGCGAGTCGCGTAAAAAGGTTTTCGTGACTGCATTACACGCAAAAGACGCCAGAAAAGCAAAGCGATGCGATGTGTCGCTCGGCTTGTGATGAAATCGACAATATGTGCGGATTTCATCGATCCAAACTGTCCCGAAAAAGAACAATTCAGATCCCTCAGATCCCACGCCGTCCCTCCAAAACAAAGCCTGTCCCGACCCCTCGACTCATCAGTGCCGCTCATCTGAGCCGCGCCCTGATCATCGAACGGAGCTGGCCTTGTGCATCCCTAAGGAGCTAGTCAAATCATGTCAGAATTTGGTGATAGTGGGTTTGCCGCCGCACCAATGGAAGTGTCGTTCGCGCCCGCCAGTTTTTCACCCCCTGCGGTCTCTTTTGAGTCGACAAGTTTCACATCCGCTCCAATTGAGCCGAGCGCTGTGAGCTTCACTCCCATTCCCGGATACGATGCCGCACCTTCAGCTCCCCTGGCGCGTGCAGAGGCGCCGGCCACTGTCGACACGCCCGCTGCGAAAGCAGAGGTTCCACAAGCGTTCAAGTCAAGTGACGCGGTAAAATACCAGGTCAGTCAAGAACTGCCGGCGGTGTCGGCTGACAGGCCAAGATTGAACGCAGGTGAGTCGCCCAAAATCAACGTGTCGTCTGCTGATGCCAATCAGCCAGCGGACATCAAGATCGGCAAGGACGGAACCGTGAGTCTTGCCCAAGGTATTGCGGATGGTGACAAGCCCTTGAAAGAATACAACGTCCAGGTGGAGGAAGGAGCTGACGCCAAAGTTACTGAGAAAGTATTGAGTGATCTTGGCGATATGATCAAGAGCAAGTCCAGCGAAGCGGTTCCGCGCATTGAATCGGGTAAGGATTCACAAGGAAGAGATCTGGTATCGGCTGATTTCCGAGACCGATTTGCCGATCGTTTCCGCCCGAATGATGATGACACGGACAAATTGCCCGATGATCCTTCTCTTCCCGACGGTGGTGGACCAGGACCGGGTCCAGGTCCCGGCCCAGGACCCGGTCCGGGCCCTGACGACTTGAATCCGGATCAATTGGACAATG
Source organism: Candidatus Obscuribacterales bacterium (assembly GCA_036703705.1). Classification (GTDB taxonomy): domain Bacteria; phylum Cyanobacteriota; class Vampirovibrionia; order Obscuribacterales; family Obscuribacteraceae; genus DATNRC01. The sequence continues at coordinate 775 of DATNRC010000043.1, read as the reverse complement.
ACAAAGATGTTGTTGATCCAGAACGGGACAATGCATTTCAAGAGCGGGGACTGAAGGCTCTGAATGAGCTTTCATCTGCGCTCGGGGACATGCATCCCAGGCAATACGCGGATTGGCTGGGCACTACGTTGCTTCCTCAGGAGCTGCTCGATGAGATAGGGCCGCCTCCGTGGACGAAAGAGCAACTCGCTAAGCTGCAGAAGTACTTGAAGGAGCACTCAAAGGATATTCAGAAGAACATAAAGAACCGTGCTTCTGAGCTTGAAAAGCAGGGGGACAAGGAATCGGCGCAAGCTCTCAATCAATTTGCGGATAATTTCGACAAAATGGTCAATGACCCGCAAAAGCTTGAGTCGTTTACGACTGCTCTCGGCAACTTCATGGAGCGGTCGAACAACGGCACGGCGAATACAACCGATGTGCATGCGATGTTCGACAACAATGCGGCTCTTGAGAAGGCAATTCGCCACTCGCAGCTTGTCGAGACGGCAAAGAAATATGACACCAGCGGCAATGGCGGTGCCCCGGATTTGGCCAAAATCCGAGCCGAAAAGGCCGATCAACTGATCGCCGAGCTGCAACTGCCGCCGAAAAAAGCCGTGAAAGGTGACGAGAAAAAAGAAGTGCCGGCAGATCCAGTTTCGCTTTTCTTTGAAACGATGAAAAAGTGATCCAAGATTGAACGAGGTAACAGCAGTAAATCCTTGCCAGAAGGTGAGGTGAGAAGACGTGGCAACTCCAGGATTGGACAGAGCACGAGACGTAAATGAAAGTG
>DATNRC010000042.1:0-5978 GCA_036703705.1 Candidatus Obscuribacterales bacterium | reverse complement strand
TGGAGGCACCGCCTCCGCGTCCTGAGCCGCCGAGAGTGGAGGCACCGCCAGAGCCGACGCGATCAACTGCGGAACCAGCTAAACCAGCACCAGAACCTGTTTCGCGTCTTGAATCTTCATATGCTGCACCGCATGTGCCACCAGAGCTTTCGCCTTCCGACACCAAGGCGGATGCCCTCAGTGCCAGACTTGATTCGCTGAAGTCAGGGTCTTACGCCAAGCCGCAAATTTCCGAGCCGGCGGCTGATTCTTCGACTTCGCCGGCAAAAGAGACACCGCCTCCGGCAGCTTCGACCAGCGAAACGAGCGCCAGGGCAGAGCCATCGGCGGCACCACCTGTAGAGCCATCGACCACCCCTCAATCCCCAGAAGCAAAGGACTTAATCAAGAAAATGGAAGAGATATCGAAAACTGCCGCGCCAGAATGGTGTATTCAATTTTCTTTCCCAGGTCTCAATGAGCTCAAGGTTGAGCGGAGTGATCTTAACGATCAAATAAAACAGATTCAGCAGCGTATAAGCACAGTCGAGAGCAGGATCGCTCTTTTGGACGGCATTAAGAACGCCCTGCTCACAGCCGAAGGCGACGAATTAGTAGCTGCCTGCCAGCAGGCATTCGCCAAGATGGGCTGGACAGCCACAATTTCCCCAAACAATCGCAACGAGCTCTGGCTGGCCAGCGGCGAGAAAGCCGATGTTCTTGCCCATGTAGTGAAGAGCACGGCCCAAGCGAAGCGGACCGACCTAGCCCTCCTTGGCGAGTCAGTCATCAATTACTGGGGCGAGCACGAGCAAGAACCAAAAGGATTGCTTGTTGCCTGCACCTGGTCAAATCGGCCTCCATCCGAGCGAAGCGAACCAGACTTCACAGATGCGCTGGCCGAATTTGCCAAGAAGAAAAACCTGTGCTTGATGACGACGATGCAACTGCTTTGCATATTCAAAGACCTTGAATTAGGCATGGTGACGCAAGAAGATGTCCGCCGGCGAATCATCGAGACAAGCGGGATACTGGCAGGCTTCTCGCTGGACGGCCAATCCAAAGCAAGCGCATGAGACTGCCCTTCAGGCAGTGTTATGCATCGAGTATCATTGGCTATGGATGGATAGTTGATCTTAAAGGCGAGGCAATAAAGAGTGGCATTGACAACATTGATTGTCTGTGAAGCTGGCGATGAAAAACGCCAGCAAATCGAGGAGCTCGTTAACGAAAATCCCGACATGCAGCTCCTTGGCGCTGTAAGCAGACATGATGCCGGCAAAGAGATATCACAGCGTTCGCCCCGCCTGGTGTGGATCGAATTAGCGCCGGAGCCAATGAAGGCCTTAACTTTGCTCGGCGATCTACGAGAGCAACATCCGAAAGTTCACTTCTTGGTCAGCAATGAGACGCTTGACGCCAGCCTCGTCAAGACGTCCATGCAACTTGGTGCTGCTGATTTCCTGGACGCGCAAACCTGGCGGGTGCAAATGCCAGATGTGATAAAGCGGATCATGGCAAAAGAGCCCGCTGCCCCAACACCTGCCACTGCCCCGACTGAAAAGCGTTCGCTCTTCGGCAAGAAGCCGACGGCGGAAGTAAAGACTCCGGAAGCCGCATCGGCTGCGCAACCAGCTCCCGCAACTGCCCAACCGGCTGCGCAAAGCAGCAAATGGGGCGACCTGGACTCCATCGGTACCCCGGGCGCAAAAGCGGCTCCCGCTGAGCCGGCAAGTTCCGAAGCCCCCGCGCAAACCAGCAAATGGGGAGATCTGGACTCCATCGGTACCCCGGGCGCAAAAGCGGCTCCCACTGAGCCGGCAAGCTCCGAATCCCCAGCGCAAACCAGCAAATGGGGAGATCTCGACTCTATCGGTACCCCGGGCGCAAAAGCCGCCGCAGAGCAGCCTGGCGCAACCGCTCCGCCAGCACCTCCAGCAGAGGCGGGCGGAAGCAAATGGGGCAATCTCGATGCCATCGGGACTCCGCAAGCAAAGTCCCCGGCTGAGCCCAAAGCTGAATCGAAACCCGAGCCGAGAGGAGAACAAAGGTCCGGGTCCAAGCCGGAGCCAACGGCTTCTGAAAGTCAAGGCACCCAGCAAGTTACCGATTATCGCACCAAGTCGTCGGAAGGAGCTTCCGGCCAAGGCCAGGCTCCAGCCTGGATTTGGGGCGTAATTTTCGGTCTTGGACTGCTGGCTTTCCTGTCCTTCCAGTTTTATCGATGACGCTCTGACTGCCTAGAATGGTGAACCGATATCGGTTCACTTTCGCCCCGGCAACACGAACTCAACCGATATCGGTTCACTTTCTCATTGGTTTGCTCCATCTGACGCCGCTCGATCAATTTTGGCAGCCAGCACGAAGTCGTTTTCGCTCAAACCATCGATTTTGTGTGTCCACAACGTGACTTTCAACTCACCCCAACGAACAAGCAGGTCGGGGTGATGATCTTCACGTTCGGCGACATCCGCAATGCGCTTTGCCAGTGCCATAGGTCCCAGGAAGTTCTTAAAGCGGAAGCTTTTGACAAGACGTTTTCCATCCTCCACTGTCCATCCGTCTAATTGAGCGAGAAGCGGGCCGCAGTCTTCTTCACTAAGCGGCGGTACGCCTCCTCGGCAGGGTTCGCACTTACGGTCGGCAAGTTGCCCCATTCCTTGTCCCTCCTGCGGTCTCGAATCAAGACGCCAAAAACAGCTGCATGTGCCCAATATTGCTAGGCATTGAAACAGATGCACATCCTTGGTTCCACCTCTGTTTCGCATTGTTGAGAGTAATCTGTTGAGCCATTTGGGCACAATGCATCTGGCGGATACAAGACGTGACTTCCGAGAAGCAAAAGATTGATACAGAGCTGAACGACAAGACTTTGTCGTCCAGTCGAACTTGCCATACGTGCGGGATGAGACTGGCAGAAAGCGTTACTGCTTGTCCCAAAGACGGGACGCCGGTTGTTGAGGAAGTTAAGCCGGGCAGCCTAATTGCTGGCAAGTATGAGTTTATCGACACCATTGGTGCCGGCGGTATGGGTGTCATATATAAAGCACGCTTGCCCGCGCTCGATAAACTCGTAGCCATCAAAATGATGCACATGCATTTGATGAGCGGCGAAGCCGCGATGCGCTTTCAGCAGGAAGGAAAAGCAGCAAGTCATTTGAGTCATACCAACATTGTGAGCGTTCATGACCTGGGGCTGACTGAAGATGGACAGCCATACATGGTCATGGACTACGTCGAGGGCAGCACTGTTGCAGAGCAGATCGCCAAACTGGGAGCCTTGCAACCGGAACGAGCAATCAAGATTTTCCTTCAAGTTTGCGACGCCATAACGCATGCTCATGAAAATGGCGTCTTGCACCGCGATTTGAAGCCAAGCAACATCATGATTGTGAATGCTGGCGGCATTGACGAATCCGTGAAGATCCTCGATTTCGGCATTGCCAAAATACTGGAAGCGGATCATACGGGAAAGCAAAACCTGACGCGGACAGGAGAAACACTAGGAAGTCCGCTATATATGAGCCCTGAGCAGGCGCTGGGTAAGAAGGTTGACCGCCGTTCCGACATCTATTCGATGGGTTGCGTCATGTTCGAGTGTCTTACTGGAACGCCGCCTTTCGTGGGCAACACCATTATGGACACCATGTTGAAGCACATGAACGACACGCCGCCGTCCTTGAAAGAAGCATCAATGGGAAGAGAAATTCCCGAAGCGTTCGAGACAGTGATTGCCAAAGCATTGTCGAAGGAACCTGACGCTCGCTATCAAACAATGGATGATCTAAAACAAGATTTGCTATTGATACAAAAGGGCCTTACGCCGTTGGCACAGCCGTTCGTAAGCGTGATTGACACGAGAAAAGCTCCGAAGGCACAGTTCGAATTTTCTCCATTGTTCCTCTTGCTGGTGGTCGCGGGCGTTGGGGTGTTTGCAATTGCGCTCTTCACGCTCTTTCCTCGCAAGAGCGCCGATGTCGCGCCGCGAATAAACGCTGACTTTGAAACAACATTGTCGGTAGCACCCAAAAACGTGGATTCACAGGATGACAAAAGCATCAACGATCCTGATGACGTTGTAATCGCCATGCTCGCGCAACGCCCTACTGAGCTAAAAAGTCCTAGGTTCTATCGTTTGACGGCACGCGGTATGAGGGCGATTGGAGAAGCACGACAATTGAGCAAGCTCAGTCTCGAGAGCGCAGTTTCCAATCAGGATCTCGCGTATTTGAAGAACTTGCCTCACTTGACGTGGCTGGATCTGGAGGGCAACCATATTGATCACAGAGGTTTTTCCGCTCTCAGCAGCATCAAAGCTCTGCGACATTTGAGCCTAGCCGATGCCGTATCGAATCAAGAAGATCTCAAGTTGTTGTATGAATTGCCGCAACTTGAATGGCTTGATTTGCGCAAAAATGAAAACATTGATGACCAGGGAATGGCCATCCTAGCCCGCATCAAGACTCTGCGTGACGTTGACGTAAAGGACACGAAGGTCAGCGTTGCAGCCATACGTTCTTTTGTATCGAAGAATCCACACTGCAGTGTTTCTTCGAATTGGTCCGACAAAGTATTTCACACAGCTATGGAAGGGAACAAGCTCCTCAATGCAAAAAGGATAGCACAAGCTATTAAAGTGTATGAAACCGCAGTCCCCATAGCTGACGAAATTGGTGGACCTACGGCACGCAGTTTGTTTGCATCGCTGGGGCAATGTTATTTTGAAGAGAAACAGTACGCCAAGGCAGAAACGGCTTTCAGGAAAGCAGCACAGATTGAAGAAAAACTGGGGCGTAAGCCGGGCGAATATATTCAGTACTTGCTGGGTGTAGGCAATTGCTGTTTTTTCCAGAACAAACTCGAGGAGTCCGAGAAGTTCTATAAAAAGGCAATTGATGCAGCATCAAGGCTACCGGACAATGACAAACAAGTAGCGGAAATTATGACAATCTTCGCCAATACTCTCATGCTGCGCGGAGCAGCGGAAGAAGCATATCCGTATTCTCGCAAAGCGCTTCAAATTGTCGAGCGGCTTTATCCGAACCGAGACGAGGCGGCGCTTTCCATGGGACCCCTAGGAATCTGTTGTTCGTCGACAGGAAGGTTCAAGGAAGGCGAGGAATTGTTGGTGAAGGCGCTCAAAATCTGGTATCGAAAGCATCCAAACGAAGGCCGTCATGCGCCGGTCATGGAATTTCATCTCGCCAACTGTCTTGAAGGAATGAACAGATGGGCAGAAGCAGAACCTCACTTTAGAAAGGCCGTGCAGCTCGGCGCAAAGGAATACGGCAAGACAGCGATATACACCGATATGAAGCGGAGGCTTGAGCTGAACCTGGCACATCAAGGCAAGGGATCGCAATAGTCAGGGAGAATCTGCGTTATACGATCGGCGAACAGGCACTATGCTCGAGCAAGGATCCTGGGCCGCAGAAGCAGCTGCAATCCGCTCAGCCACGAAGCAGTCGCGGCATGATGACGCATCACTTAGGACTTAGGCTTGAAAATCCCTATTGAAGGATTGCTCTGGCGGAACGTGATTCCAGCGGCATCGAACGCAGGCACTGTCTGATCAACTGACGGTTCACGCGTCTGTAAGCGGCGCCTGGCAAGATCGTGAATTACATCGTCAGGACCCTTGACCATTATGTAAAGATCGCGGTCACCTTTGGAAATGGTCCCTTCGGACTCGAGCTCTCTTACGTATTTGTCGAAGCGTTTTGTTGCTTTGGATTCAATCAGATAAATAGGAGTTCCTACCTTTTTCTGCGTTTGTATGTGCGTCAGCACCTCGGCAAACTCATCCAGCGTGCCATAGCCACCCATCTCTATCACTGCAGCGTCGTGGGCACGCAAGATTTCCTTTCTCGTGAAATAGTTGGCGTGAGTGAGGACTGTCGTTTGATAACCATTGCTTGATTGTTCCCAAGGCAGCTCCAGCGACACGCCGATGGAACGCCCACCTGCTTGATAGGCGCCCCGATTGGAAGCCTCCATTA
>DATNRC010000041.1:0-27377 GCA_036703705.1 Candidatus Obscuribacterales bacterium | reverse complement strand
GATATCCTTCATGCCCGTGAGCATGAGGATCGGAGTCGTGCCGCCTCTTTGCCGAAAATCCTTGAGCACCTCGATGCCGTCAACGTCAGGCAGCTGCCAGTCAAGAATGATTAAGTCAAAGTGCTCGCTATTGAGAGCGTTCTGCGCATCCCTTCCTGTGCCTACGGCTTTGACGAAACGATGATGCTCGCGCAAAGCCTCGGCAACCTCCTCAGCCAGGTCTTCATCGTCTTCGACATAGAGAATGCTGGCAGAACTCTGCGCAGGAGTCTCTTGCATGACTCATTGATTCCGTGATTTCTTTAACCCCAGCAACTTACTTCAAAAGCAAGTGCCCCCGCTCGCTCTATGCCACGAAATCCGGACAATTAAGCCTTAAATTACCTCCAGATCAGGCAGTTCACCGTTTTGGGGGAAATTCTTTCTCTCTTTTCAGGCGCGCTACAATAGCGCCTGGCCTTACTAACATCAGCTTCTAAGAGGACTTCAAAATGCCCTCACAGCCCAACCGCATCCTTTTGCCCATCGATGTCACGCACCCGACCAAGGACCTCGTCAATCATTTATCCGCTTTGATTCCTTTGCAGGGGGCGGAAGTCTTGCTCCTCTCCGTGCGCGAAGAACTGCCCTCATACGAGCGCATGCTGGCATCCATGGCCGATTTCCCGGAAGACATCGCGCACAGGTTCAAGAGCAAAGCGGAAAGCGTGTTGAAAGCCTTTCAGGACGATCTGGAATTTCTCGGTGCGAAGGTGAAAACGGAAATTGTCAGCGGCCCGGCCGGAATGATGATCGACCGCGTCGCGCGAGATGAAAATTACAATCAGATTTTTCTTGCTCCCGGCTCGCACTCCAGAGTGGAGACTTTTCTCCTTGGCAGCACCTCGGCGCGGGTAGTGAAGCATGCGCCGGGAACAGTTGTAGTGCTGCGCGAGCCGCCTGAAAAGGCCGCTGATTTGAAGCACGTCGTCTTCGGCGTCGACGGCTCGCCTCAATCTCGCCATGCGCTTCTGGAAGCGGTGGACGGATTTCAGCTCAAAGAGAGGGGCACAGCCATCACCCTCTGTCATGTCGTGGCGGTGCCAGGCGTTTTGACATTCATCTCGCCTGTTGAATTTGTCGCCGCCCTGGAAAATAACCTGAGCATGGAAGGGGAGACAATCCTTGCCGCTGCTGAAAAGGCTCTTTCCGAAAAGGGGATCAAGAATGCAGAATTGATGTTGCGGCACGGCGATCCTTCAACTGAGCTCATTCAAGCAGCCAAAGCCAGGAAAGCCGGCATGCTCGTAATTGGCGCTCAAGGACGAACGGCTGTTCAGCACTTCCTGCTCGGCAGTGTTTCCACACGCATCGCCACCCATGCTGAATGTTCGGTGGCCGTTGTGAAGATGGCGGGCTAGCATATGGCCGCCGTTCTTGCCCGATTGCGCTTGCATCGACCCAGGTCTTTGCTCGTTGCCATTTTGTCGCCGTTGATCCTCTTCTTCTCTCAGTGTCAATTCCCCGTCCTCGCCCAGGAAGGAATTGCAGAAGAGCAGCGGCGCGAGAGGCAAGACCTCGAGGACATGAAATCGGAGGTGGAGGATATCAAAGCCACCATAAATGATGCCATGCGCCAGATGGATCAATTGGGCCGGCAATTTGCGCGACCGCAGATAAAGGAAATCCATCTCTTTGCGCGAGAGTCGACGATTCCGATAACGAGCGGGATTCAGGTGTCGTGCTTGAGCTACAACGGCAAACTCCCCGGTCCGGAGATACGCATAAAGCAGGGAGAGCTTGTAAGACTGGTGCTGCACAATCAACTTAAAACGCCAACCAGCCTCCATATGCACGGGCTCATCTTGCCTCATTCTGTGGACGGCGTGCCGCGCACGGGGCAGGGCATGGTGAAGCCCGGCGAAACTTACGTCTATCAATTTGCCGCCAGTCAAGCCGGCACTTATTGGTATCACCCGCAGGTGATGCATGCCGATCAGCGCTCGCGCGGTTTGATTGGGGCGCTCATCGTGGAGCCTCAAGCTCAGCATTCCCTGATCGATAAAGATGTGGTGATGATTCTGTCCGACCTCTTGGTGGTGCCGCAGTCTTGCACGGGGGCAACGAAGGGGGGCGTAAAAGAAAAGGATGGGACAGGGGACAAAGCTCAATCGGCGAAAGGCAGTAGTTTCGCAGAGAAGCCAGGAGGAACGGCGCCTAAGATGGAAGCGAAAAAGACTGCGCCGACAAGCCCGGACAAAGAGGAAAATGCAACGGCTGGGTCGGCAGCTTTGACAGGCGCACAGGAAGGGAAAGTCTCCAAAGATGAAAAGAAGGATGACCGGCAAGGCGCAAGAGAATTGAGAGCGATTGCGCAATCTTGGGCAATCAAGCCTGCCAACGCTTTCACGGTGTATCTGATGAATGGAAAATCTGCTCCCTCGGTTTCGCCCATCGAGCTGGGAAAAAATCATCGCGTGCGTTTGCGCGTCATAAATGCCGGGCAGGAGGCGGTTCCATTGCATCTCACCGGCCATAAATTCGAAGTCGTTGCGGTTAACGGCAGCGATGCTATCGAGCCTCATGTATTTCGCGACACATTGCTCATCAGTCCTGCCGATCGCGTCGATCTCGAATTTGCTGCAGATAATCCGGGCATATGGGCGCTGACTTCCGAGCTCGCCCATCAAACCAGCTTCGAAGGCAAGTTTCCAGGCGGCATGGCCTGCCCGGTCAGATATTACGAAGCCCTGTCCGGACACTGAGCAAGACGCCAATCGAGCTCAAATCTTATTTCTTAATTCCGCCAGGCGCACTTCGACTTTATCGCGCGGCAGACCTGTGTGCTCGCAAAATGCGCTCCAACCGACTTCGATAACTTCTTCCCAGTGCTTGAAGAAGATGTCCGTGTTGAAGTAGCCCTCGCCCAGCTCGAATGAGTAGTCCGCCAGTATCGCCTTGGCCATGTCATGTTGAATCATATGCTGCAGATCGAACCATTGGTCCTCTACTGCCAGCTCAAACAGAGTACTGAGGAACTCTCTCTGACTGTAACGGCTTTCAGCTAATTCGCGTAACCGTTCATCCATTCAATCATCCTGCTTCCCATTGCCGTCCTTTAGCCCGAACCTCCCGTCGGCTTTGGGTTTGTGCATATCATTAAATTAGCATAAGAGTGCAGATCTTGACCGCCGGCTCTTCAAAATTTCATCTGGCTTGGAGCGCAAAATGCTGACTGTTGCCTGGTTTATAATATGCCGGGTGAGATGGGCATTTCCGTCCGCAAACAACGGACGGCAGGGCAAGGTGCTGATAAATAGTGTCAAATTTCTTTTATCGCAATTTGAAGAAAAACTACCCGGTCATTGCTAAAGCGCAGGGAGCCTGGGTGTGGGACAAATCCGGCAATAAATATCTTGATGCCTCATCCGGTGCCATTGTTGCCAACATCGGACACGGCGTGGACGCTGTCCGCGAAGCGGTCAATGATCAAATGAATGAGGCGGCGTTCGCGCATACCTCGCAATTCGTCTCCGAAGCCGGTCTTCATCTTGCTGAGCGATTAGTCAGGCTCAGCGGTCTTCAGGAAGGCAGAGTTTACTTCACCTCAGGCGGCTCGGAGTCGGTGGAGACTGCTCTCAAAATGGCGCGAGCATACTTCGTGGAAAAGGGCGAGCACTCGCGGAAGCTCTGCATCGGCCGCCTGCCCAGCTATCACGGCAGCAGTTTCGGTGCTCTCTCGGTGACCGGTCATCCTGCCCGCCGGCGGCCGTATCTGCCGCTTTTAGACTCATCATTGACCTTTAACCGCGGACAGTGGCAATTCGCCAACACGCCCTATCCCTATCGTTGCCGTTGCGGAGCGAAAGGCGTTTGCGCAAGCGATGCGTGCGGCAAAGCCTATGCAGCCGAACTGGAAACATTGATTGCCGAAAATGGTGCCGAGAACGTGATGGCATTTATCGGCGAGCCGGTCGTCGGCGCATCCATGGGTGCCTTGCCGCCGCATGAGTCTTACTGGCGGGAAGTGAGATCAATACTGGATAAGCACGGCGTGCTTCTCATCGCCGATGAAGTTATGACGGGGCTTGGCAGGGTCGGCGAGAAAATGGGGCTTGATCTCTGGGGCATCAAAGCCGATATCATCGCTCTGGGCAAGGGGCTGTCTGCCGGATATCTGCCCTTGGGAGCGGTGGTTGCCAGCAGCGCAATCGTCAAAGCGTTCGAAGACGGCTCTGGGGTTTTTGAGCATGGTTTCACATATAGTGGCCACCCCGTTGCCTGCGCCGCCGGTGTTGCCGTGTTGGACTATGTGGAGCGAAACCGCCTGATCGAGGCAGTGGCGAAAAAAGAGAGCCGGTTTTTTCAAGGCTTTAGAAATTTGTCGGCCTACGAAATCGTTGGAGACATCCGGGGGCGCGGTTTCCTTGCGGGGATAGAGCTGGTGGCCAATCGCACCACTAAAGAGCCGTTTCCGGCCGATGTGAGAATCAGCCAGGTATTGGCAAGAGAGGCGCTGGCGTTCGGTCTTATGGTATATCCGGGCGGCGGTTTCCTGCCCGACGGAAAAGGCGACCACATAATGATTGCGCCACCATTTACGATTGCAGATGATGAGCTTGAGGAGATGTTTAAACGATTGAATATGGCGTTGGGCAGCGTATCGCAAACGCTGATGACCATTGGCTGAGCAAGGAGTGTGCATCATGTCCGTTGAACAAAGAGAGAGAGAAAAATCAAAAGCGTCCACAACGAACAGCAAAGAGTGGTTGACAAAGGATGCCACCTATCTTGCTCCCGCCTATGCGCGCTGCTTTGATCTTGTGGCCGAGCGGGCCGAGGGAACTTATATTTACGATCTGGAAGGAAATCGCTTCATCGATTTCACGATGGGAATCGGCGTAAACAATGTAGGACATTGCCATCCCGAGGTGGTCAAAGCGACGACGGAACAAATTGGCAAGCTCATCCATTGCTCGTCTGTAACCAGGCACACCATGAACATTCGGCTGGCGGAGAAGATTGCCGATATAGCTCCCGGCAGGCTCGATTGCGTGTTTTTGAACAACAGCGGAGGAGAGGCTGTTGATGCGGCAGTAAAAATGGCGCGCTATGTCACCGGACGGCCAAACATTGTCTCATTTACGGGAGCATTTCATGGCCGGACGCTGCTCGCTACCGCATTGACGACAGCAAAAGCGCATTACCGCGAAGGATATGACCCCCTTCCCTCAGGCATCTATCAGATTCCCTATCCTTATTGCTTGCGCTGTCCGGTCAATCAAGTGCCGGGAAAATGCGAGCTTGAATGTTTCGAGCTTGTGGAGCGGCTTTTCGATTATCAGGTGAAGCCGCAAACGGTGGCAGCCATCATCATGGAGCCTGTGCTGGGTGAAGGTGGCTATGTGGTGCCTGCCACTGGTTATACGAAACAAAACGGCTTTATGAAACGGTTGAGGCAATTGTGCGACGAGCACGGCATATTGCTAATCTTCGATGAGGTGCAGTCCGGTTTCGGCCGCACAGGCAAATGGTTCGCTTGCCAGCACTGGGATGTCGAGCCGGACGTGATGATAGTGGCAAAGGGCATTGCCAGTGGTTTTCCCATGGCCGGCATAATTTCGCGCAAGGAATTGATGGACAAGTGGACGGTGGGGCGCCATGGCAGTACATATGGTGGCAATCCTGTTGCCTGCGCCGCGGCGCTCGCGAGCATTAAAGTGATTGAAGAAGGCAAGCTGCTCGATAATGCCACGCGCATGGGCGAATACCTGCAAGCGCGCCTGGGGGAGCTGGCAAAGCGTTATCCTTTCATCGGCGAAGTGCGAGGTCTTGGGCTGATGATTGGTGTGGAGGTAGTGGATGAAAAAGGGAAAGCTGACGGCGCACGCTTGTCTCGCCTTGTCGACGCCTGCTTCCAACGCCGTTTGCTGTTGCTCGACTGCGGCAGCAAGGATCACATCATTCGCTTCATTCCGCCCCTCAATGTGACGAAGGAGCAAATTGACGATGCGCTTCAGGTGTTCGAGCAAGCGCTGGAGAGCGTCAAGTAGCGTGGCAATAGCAGGGGCGGCGCCGGGAGCGTAAAGCAGCGCGGCACGCATGCATGGCGCACCGAAAGCGGCAGGGACGTGATGTGAAAAAATGCTGGTCAAAAGGAAATCAAAAAATCACAAATCGACCAATCGCCTTTCATACCAAACCCAGTAGTAGCGCGGATTTAAAGCACAAGAAGATTCGCTTTCGCTATAGTGTAATTCGAAGCGAAGGAATCTTTTCGAATGCTTTACTATCAGCTCCGTCTTGTCGGTGAGCAGGTAAGAAAAGGAGAGATTAAGCTCTCGGACGGCCTTTTGGTCGTTTTTCGCTATTTGCGCGATCATCTTCCGTCCGAACGGCTCATGTGGCTCAACCGCGAGCTTCTCGGTTATCGCCGGGACGACCTCGAAGGTTTTAATGAAAGCGCCCCCGTGAGATTGTTCTTTCGTCCGCAGCAGAAGCAATGCTCTCTGGAGTTCCCCCAGTACAGATTCTTGACCGGCACCTGGGGACGCATGGATCGCAGCGGGCGGTTAATGACGATTGACGACCAGCGCTTGGCAGAGAAAAGCATCTTCTGCAATATAGGCATTCAGCAAATCGAGACCCAGATCGAGGAAATGGACTCGCCCTGCGACGGCATGTTCAGCATGAGCTATGATTCGGCGACGGGGGCCGAGTACTACATTCGCTCGGCTGAATTGATCCGAGTCTATGAAGCTGTTCGAGACAAGCTTTGCCAATTTATAGAGCTTATAATAGATGAACTAAAACTTGCTCCGAATGAGGCATGAGCCAGGGTTACAGATACCGCGAGCGTATGAGGGCAGCCACAGCTTGCTGTGTCTTGGCGGCTTTTTTTTCAGGGGGCGATTCAGCGGTTTTCGCTCAGCCAGGCGCTTCGCTTGATGCGATAACTGCCCCCTCTGCGGCGCCGAATATCGCGCCAGCATCCTCAAACGACCAAGCCCAACCGCCAGCCAGTCTTGAAAAGGCTGCTGAGATTCAGCCTGCAGCCTCTAAGGGCGTCCTGGATGCCGAGCCGATTGATGAGAAAAATCAGCTCTCGCTCATTCCTCTGGCTAGCGAGAAGCCGCCTCGCTTCGTTCGCATTGAGGCGGCAGGCAGCGAGGCTCGCTCGGACGATTATTTGCTCGACGTCTTCAAAGCGACGAAGAATCGTGTTTTTCGCTTCAAGTCCATGCCCATACCTGTATACATAACTCCCTATCCGGACCTGGGATTCACCGAAGCCTGCCTGCGCGGATTCGACGAATGGGAGACACGCTCGCAGGGGCTGGTTAGTTTCGTGCAGGTCGATGAGCCAAGCAAGGCCAGAGTGCAAGTCGTCTGGAAGCACATGGGTATCGATCCGAATAATGTAGATTGCGCCCTCGGCGGTCACACGATTACAAAATGGACCATGCGACCGGGCGCATCGGTTTTGCCCGTCAGCACTCTCGGCTTGCCGCTCATCCTTCCGAAGCTCGGCCCGAAGTATTCGGTGCCGCCGCAGGTGATCGAAGTAAATCTCGATCTCGTCAATGCCCGTGAGGATGACGTTCGTCTTATAGTTTTGCAAAACATCGTCACCCATGAGCTTGGTCACGCCATGGGCATCCTCGGACACAGCCCGCTGCGCACGGACATGATGTATAAAGAAACGGACGAATGCTCGCGGCTTTCTCAGCGGGACATGAACACTTTATTCCGGCTCTACCAGATGAAAGTGACTGTACCGCTGTGACGTCGACTACTGCTGTTGCGGCGGGCGCGCAAGATACGGATTGCGAGAGATGTTGAAGGTCAGCCTCGTGAACATGTCCAGGCGGCGGTTGACTCTTTCCAGCGTCTGCAGGTTTTGCTTCCGGCCAGCCAGCCCGAGGGTAAGCGGGCGCCCGGTCATTTGATTGACCGGATTGGGCTCGCACAAAATGCGGCCGTAGTCCTCATACAAGCTTGCTTGCTCCGTGAGGAATTGCATGTAAGCAGTTTGCAGCTTTTCCGCCTCCGGGCAGCCGCCTATCTCCTGCATTTTGTCGAGGGCCTCATAATAGCGCTCCGTGAGATTGTGCAGAAACTTCCTTTCTTCGTCCGTCATCCCTGAGCCTGGAGGCTTGGAAAGGAGATAATCAGCAAAGCGCCTCTCCTCGGGATTGGCTTCATACTTGTAGCGAATGCTGTCGAACTGATCGAACCACTTCTGCACATCGCTGACCTTATCGGGCTGCCGGTAGTTCGGATCGGGATTATTCTGGAAGGCTTGTTCGGTGGCGGCATCTTCAGCCTGGTTTTGCTCTTCGCTCTGCTGCCCGCGTGTGTCCTTGTGATACATCTCCGTTGTATCGTAGCCGCCCTGACAATAAGCTGCCGGCGTCCAGACCACGATTGACAAAATCACAGACAACACAAGCAATGGCTGCTCATTCAAGACAGCAAGGATTTCGGGAAGTGAAATCGAAGGCGACATAGCTCAGCTCCTTGCCCTAAGCACATCTGTCTCTACATATATGCCCACTCAAGCCGTCTCATTGATTAAGGCCAGGAGTTAATACTGGTAGGGCGGAATGCCGAATTGATTGCGCAGCTGCTCGTCCAGCGCCTTGTTGCCCTGATCGAGCATTTCCAGACTTTGCTTGCGCTGCATGAGAGTTGAGGCGAGAGGCTTGCCTGTTGCCTCATCCACTGCAAAGAGGTTGTTTTGCACTTTCAAATAATCGGAGAAGAGCTTTCCTGCATCGCAAAAATACTGGTAGTATCCACGGTGCAGCCTTTCCGTCTCCCCGTATAGCGGAAGCAATTTCATTTGCTCGGCGGCTGTTTGATAGCGCAGCACCAGCTTGTTCAAGAGATTTTGGGTGACAACCTTCTCCTCTCCGGGAACGATTATGGACAGCCCTTTGGAGAGCAAGTTGTCTGCCTTCTGGCGCTCGGCCGGATTCATTTGCGCCTGCCGCCTGACCTGGTCGTATTTCTGAAACCACTGCTGAATCAGGGGGCCGCCCTGGACGGCGCGCGGCTGAGCTGCCGCCTGAGCCGATTGCATGGCGCCCGGCCCGGAATAATTGGCTAAACCATTGCCTTGCTGGGCGCTGGCTTCCGGCGCCGCACACAAACATAAAAACGTTGCCAATACGGAGAAAAGAGCCGAAATTTCTTTCTTGACGCTCATGGAGCTTCTCATTGATGCAATGTACACAGGCCGGAGTTGATAACCTAGTATATTTTAGCCGGATCGGCAAGGATTCTGCCCGAGTCTTACATGTTGTACTGTATAGCGACGGGGGTGTTGCTGAGGCGCCCTGGCGCCGCTCCGAGTACGATGGAGTGGGATGCTAAGGCAGGGATTTCATAGCCGCCGGAATTTCCTGGCAGAGGTTGTGGAATGATCGGTATGTCTTTGGCTGGACAAGCAAAGGGGAGAAGGAATCCAAGATGACGATATTGGTGGCCGTCAAGAAGAACGGTGAGGTATTTCTGGGCGCGGACAGAATTACGACGTTCGGCAATGAGTATGTGACTGACCTCGTCGGCGGGTCGAAGATCATAAAACTCAAGCATGCCTATATCGCGACGAGCGGCTATTCCCTTCTGGATAACATCATCGAGCATCTCTACCACTCGAATCACAAAATGATGGAGAACACCTTCAAAGACAGGTCGCATGTCTTCTCTTTTTTCCTTGATTTGTACAACGAGCTGAAAAAGGCCTACACATTGGTAGAACCGGGAAAAGATACCTATGCTTCCATGTACAATGTCTTCCTTGTTGTGACCCCAAACAGCATATATGGCGTGTCGACCAATCTGAGCGTCAGCGAATACGATCGTTTTGCCGCCCGGGGGGCTGGTTCTGATTATTCGGTCGGCTGCCTATACGGGCTGTACGACCTCATAGATGACGGATTCGAATTGACGAGATTGGCGCTTGAAGCGGCTTGCCACTTCTCAATTTATTGCAAAGAGCCGCTCGATATCATTCGTGTGCGGGCGGAAGATTTCGGCAAGGTCTCGAAAGAAAGCCACAAGGCACCAGCGAGTCATTTGACGACGATAAAGGCGAGGACCGGTACCGCCCATCTGGGCTTGAGATTGATCAAGACCTCCAAAAGCGCGGTAAAACGTGGCGCAAAGGACGGACAGGTTGAGGTTGCGCGCAAAACAGCTGCTGGCAAATCTCAGGCCGGCAAAAAGACCACCAGCACCAGAGCGGCTTCAAAAGCCAAAAAGGGCGGCAATCGCAAGTAAGCGGATGCACCGCCGGCAAGTGGATGTATCGCCGGCCATCGGACTGACAAAACAAACCCGCATGTGACTCAGAACAACTTGAGACGCTCCGAGAGAACAGATTGAAAAACTCCCCGGGGATCGACTTTTGACTTCACCTCGAGCCAGCGGGGGAAGTTCTTGTACATGCGTCTGAACGCATCGGGACCAAGACGCGCATCTTTGGCCAGATAAATTCTGCCACCATAGGCGATGACAAGCTCGTCCACTTCCTTCAGCGCCGCCAGGGAGGAATCCGTTGCCCCTGCATCGAAGGCAACGCTGTAGCCATGCATGGGGAAGGAAAGCAGTCCGTGCTCGGGCGCGAAATTTTTCATCGCGCACAATGTCGGGCGAATGTTGAGCTTATCCAAGAGGGCAAACAACGCCTCAATAGCCTCCTGACTGACAGCCATAGGAAAAGCGCATTGATATTGAAAAAATCCTCGCTGACCGTAAAGCCGATTCCAATTCTTCAGACCGTCCAGCGGATAGAAAAACGACCAGCAATCCGTCAGCTTCTCATGTTTCGATAGACTGACACTTCTCCAGTACAACTCATTGATAAGGTCACTCGTGATCTTGTTGACAAGCGGGAAAGGGGGTATGACCGGCACTGACGCGCGCCAATTGCGCTGGATACTGAACGGATCTCTTATCCCCGCCTGCTCCAATTCTTCAAGGCCAGCAACGTTTCCCAGATGGACGACGCTGCGCAGGATGTCGCTGCCTCCTGTGTGTTCGATCCAGGCAAAAGAGTATTCATAGAGCGGTGACATCGTCTCGAAGACTTCAATAGTTTCCTTGAGTGACCGGCACTGGACAGCTTTCACTTTGACAAATGCGCTTTCCACACGCTGCAATTGGAAGGTGACATCGATCACGATGCCAGTAAGCCCCATGCCGCCTATGGTGGCCCAAAACAAATCGCTCCGGCAGTCGCGCGAGCACTCAACAACTTCGCCGGATGCAAGCATGATTCTGAAGCTTTTAACCGTGTCGCCGAATGAGCCGGCGACGTGGTGATTTTTCCCGTGCACGTCGCAGCACAGAGCACCGCCTATGGTGACAGCTGAAGTTCCCGGCGTGCAGGCGGGAAACCAGCCGCGAGGCAAAACGCTGCGAACCACGGCATCGACAGCCGTTCCGGCTTCGCATACCATGAGGCCGCTTTGTTCGTCGAAACTGAGAATTGCATTCGTGTCCTCCGTGAGCAAGGTCAATCCGCTTTCGTTGAGTGCCGCATCGCCATAGCTTCGTCCCAGCCCGCGGGCAATGAGAGAAGGGAAGCGGGCAGATTGCAAAATTTCTGCAATTTCTTCCGTCGATTGCGGACGCTCGGTGTGAGCTTGCACAACAGGAAAAAGCCCCCACGAGGACAGGCGTACTTCGCGCCCTGTTCTGCCTGAGGCAGAGCGCCCAATTTGCAACGGCGTCATTGCTTCAGTCACCATCCATGGCTCTCGACGGGCATCCCCGGAAAGCGTCAGCATTGCATTATAGATTTTGCAACATGTTTCTGCCAGAGGAAAAGTACAAATTGCGGGCAAAGTGGTAAGATTGCGCTCATCCTGAGTAAATTGCCAATTCATCGTATGCAACAACAAGAGGTTTGCAGCAGGCGACTGGCGCTTGAGTTGTTTCTTGTAAGCGCGGTCTCGCTCTATTTGGAGCTGCTCATCATTCGCTGGTTTTCAGGTGAGATACGCTTCTTTACTGTGTTTCGCACCTTCCCATTGATCGTTTGCTTTGTTGGTTTGGGATTTGGCTGCCTGATGTCGAACCCGAGAATCTTTCGCTGGGCGCCGCTTGCCCTTCTCTATCTGGTATCCCTGGTGCAAGCAGCTGCTCTCAGCGGTTGCCGAACCTGGATGTTTCCTTCGGCGAGCATTTATTTCTGGCAGGATCTAAGCCTGGCGCAAACATCTTACGTATTCCTTTGCATTCCTATTGTAATTGGCTTGCTGTCCGGCCCCTTTGCTGTGATGACCTGTATAGGAGCGAGAATTGGCGACCTTTTCAATCGCTTTTCGCCGCTTGCCGCTTATTCCATAAATGTGGGCGGTGCCATTGCAGGTAGTATCGTTTTTGCCTGCCTCTCTTACGCCGGGCTGCATCCCTCTCCGCTCTTGGCACCGGCTGCTCTCCTTCTTGCGGCCTTGGGCAGCCGGCGCCGGACATCCATGGTTGCGAATGTGTTGTTTGTAACGACGGCCATTGTCTTGAGCTCGTTTACGTTTGAGCCGAAGACGACGACCGTCTACTGGTCTCCCTATCAGCGTTTGAGTGTCATGCCGCTCAATGCATTCAGGCAGGATCCGCTCGTGGATGCCAGGAGTGGTGCGGCGGGCGCCTCCAGTGAGATCGACTATGTGGCGCGAGCTTCGCTTCAGGATGTATTGAGCAAGTGTTTTGTGATTCTCTCAAACCACTCGATATATCAGGAAGGGGTCGACCTGAGACCTGCATCTGTCGAGCTTTCGAGACTGTACCAACCATGGGCCGGCATCTTTGCCCAGGACGTGCGTCATTATTCCATGCCCTATCGATTGGCTCATCCTGAGAATCTGCTGATTGTCGGCGCCGGCTGCGGCAATGATGTGGCCTCCGCGCTTCGCCACAATGTTACTCACATTGATGCCGTCGAGCTCGATCCGCTGATTCTTGCCATAGGCAGTAAATTCCATCCGGAAAAACCCTTTGCTTCCAAGCGGGTTGCGGTCATATGCAATGACGCCAGGAATTTCTTCGCCAGGGCGAGGACGCGTTATGACATGATCATCATTGCCGGAGTTGATTCCCACACCGTGACGGGTCCGGGCTCGTCGGTGCGGGTTGATTGCTACATCCACACCAAAGAGAGCATTCAGCAGGCATATCGTCTTTTGCGAAATGACGGGCTTTTGCTTCTCACATTCTGGACCACGCAGGACTGGCTGCGCGACAGATTGTTTGCCACAGTGCGTTCGGCTGTCGGCTACGATCCTGTCGTGCTGAGAGACCAAACTCCCGGATACAACTACTGGACTACCTTTCTGGTTGGTCCGCCCATTGCTGACGGCAGCCTGAAGCTGGACTGGCCGGCTTTGCAGCCATTCGCCAGGATTAGTCCTGCGACTTCTCCAGATATGCGCATAGTGAGTGATGATTGGCCGTATCTGTACGTGAGGCCGCTGTCCTTCGACAGCGCTTACTGGCTGATGATGTTAATTATAGGGGCAATCTGTTTTGCGGCTGTGCGGCCTACGGTAGTCTCCCATGTTAAGGCAAGCAATGTTGAGATGTTTTTTCTCGGCGCCGCTTTCCTCTTGCTGGAACTCAAGTCCGTTGCTCAGCTGTCGCTTCTATATGGCTCGACATGGCTCACATCGGCCGTAGTTATTGTGGTCATTCTCAGCATGGCGTTGCTTGCCAATTTGACAGCTTCAAAGTGCAATGCATTTCTCGCCTCGAAAACGAGCCATTTATACGGACTGCTCTGGCTTTTGCTGGCTCTGAGCTATTGCGCGCCCAATCAGGAACTTTTGCAAAAGCTTACGCCGGAGGCAGCGTACGTTTGCGTGACCATGATGTCATTGCTTCCGCTCTTTGCTGCCAGCCTGATTTTCAGCCTTGCGTTTGCCAGAGCTGGCGAGCCCGGGCGCGCTCTGGCATTCAATTTGTTGGGGGCTGTGATTGGAGGTCTGCTTGAGTATGCCGCCATTTACACGGGCATAAACAGCCTTGTTGTGCTGGCGGGCTGTCTTTACCTCTTCTCTTTCCTGGCAGCCAGACGCGCCACAAGGCCCGTGATTGTGCCGGCGACCAGGAAAGTAAACGGGATGGGTCATGAAGTCGGCAACCACAGAACATACTCCCGATGAAGATCGTCTTTCCGATCTGGCGCGTGCTGTTATGTGCACTGAGCTCGCTATGGCAAAGTACGCATTCGTTTTGCTCCTCTTCTCCGTTGCCTGTTACAGCAACACTTTTCATTGCTGGTTTTTCTCAGACGATTTGCTCCACCTGCCAAAATTGCTTCAGGCATTTTCAGGGCATCCTGAGGTTCTTCTTGCAAACTTTACAGGACCCTGGTTGAATGACTTGCTCTTCAGGTTTTATAGACCCCTCACTGAGCTGGCGTTTGCGCTCGATTTTGCGCTCTTTAAAGATAACCCCTTTGGCTATCACCTCACGAATCTATGCCTCAATTCAGTCAATGTGCTGCTCATGTTTCTCGTCTCCGTCCATCTCCTGGATAACTGCAGCGACGACAGGAAGGGGAGCGGGCTTGCAGCGTTTCTTTCCGCCTTGCTGTTTGCTGCCTCTCCGCTTCATGTCGAAACTGTCAATTGGATTGTGGGCAGAGACGAAATGCTGTGCAGCGTCTTTTATCTCGCCTCACTCCTTTGTTTCCTAAAAGCGGCCGCAAGCGAACTTTCCGCTCATAGCGCATTGAGCGAGCAGGCACATCTCTTGACGCGCGCGAGGCTTATTGCCATAGCAGTGGTCTTGTTTGCTTGCAGCCTTCTGTCAATGGAAGCAGGAGCGAGTTTGCCGCTCGTTATTTTCTTTTATTGCTTTGTGTTCGGAGAGGGCACCATTAAGCTTCGCCTGGAAAAGAGTTGGAGGTGGACGAGACCATTTATCGTCGTCTTGATTGTCTACATCGTGATGAGAGCGCTTGCGCTTGGCGAGCTTATTGGGGGCAACAAGGGCTCGTTCGGCGAGCTCTTGCTGCTTAGTGCATGGGAGCGGCTGCGATCGGCCGCGAATTTTGTTTTTCCTGTGAATGCTGCCTTCTTTCCGAAACAGAGTCCATTCGTCACTATGTGTTATTCGCTCTATATCGCCTATGCGGTATTAGCTGCGGTGCGCGTCCTAAGGTGGCCATTTCTCGAGCCGCTGGGAAGAATGCTCATCTTTTTGAGCGGCTGGTTGATAGCGACAATCGCTCCCGTGCTTCCCTCCTGGCATATCTACGACAACTTGATGGGGAGCCGTGTCGCGTATTTTGCGACCGTGCCGCTGGCTCTGGCTGTGATTTTTCTTATAGTCCCTTTGTCTGAAGGCAGGGGATGGCACAAGGCATTTTCATATCTGGGCACTGCGTGGGCTCTAGTCGCATGCATTGGATTTGGCATTCTGACCTTTCAATCCAATTTGCCCTGGATTGAAGCAAGCGCAAACATGAAGGCTTATAAGGAGCAGATTGCCGCAGCCGTCGAATCACTTCCTGCTAATGCGAATGTCTTGCCGGTCGACTGGCCGTGGAATGAGAAAGGCGCTCATACTTTGTACACGCATGAAATGATGGAGAGCCTCTTGCAGCCTCCCTTGCATGACCATGACCTTTCTCAGCGCATATCCTCGCTGCGCAGGAGCTGGTTCGTCGATCGCGATCGGGTTGATAAACGCCTCATTGCCGAGCGGATGAGAGCGGGAGCTTTAATTGCTTTCCGCTGGAATGACGAAAAGCGTTCGCTCGAGCTGGTCAATTGGCGTGACTCTCCGCCTGTGGATCTCACTTTTGCTCCCTTGCGCCCGCAGTCAACGAAGGAGGGCTATCACTGTTGGCTACTTCGCTTGTCACCACCGGTAGAGCCGTCCTCAGTGGACTTTCTGATTGCGGATTTCGCGAGATTGGATTGCGACGCGCCAGATGCTGACATGTACTTGTATTGGCGGAGCGACGGTGAGGACGGCTACCGTGAAAAGCAATGTTTGCGCTGGAGTGCTTCCGGAAGGAAAGAAAATTTCATGGTGTGGTGTGAATCGGGAGCGCCCACCTTTAAGTCCGGCAGGGCCAGATTCAATCTGGGCGAGCACAGACAGTGGCAGTTTTGCGATCCCATTTCCGAGATTGTTCTTTTCACGAAAGCGTCCATGAGTGCTGAAATCAGGCATTTCCGCCTGCTTGGAGAGCGTGTTCGCTCACCTCTTCTCCGGTGTGCAGCGCCCGTCTCTAATGACGGGGTGATTCGCCCCCGTTCCAAGACATTGAATTTGAGCTATGACGCCCGCAATGTGCCATCTGCTAATTCTGTCTTTTTTGAGGTCTCGAAAAATCTTGCCAGTTTCGCCGACTATAGCCACACATATCGCGAGCGGTCGCTGTGTGAGCGTCGTATGAAGGGTTGGCAGTCGCCAGACTTAAACGGAGAGATCGAGCTAAGAAGAGGTGACTTTCCCGCCGAAGGCTTGTATGAGATACGCGTATCGGCTCTGGCCAAAGATGGATCGATGGAGGGCTATCCTTCGGTGAGCCTTCCCATCTGGATCGACAAGGATTAGACCTGGGTGCTCGCCGCCTTGGTTGGCCATAAGAACTGCTCTGTTGCAAAAACTTGGGGCATAATACATGGCCGTCAGGATCATGCGAGTGCACCATGCCTGGTGTCAGGACACGATTCTTGCCGGCGGCGTAGGTGCGGCAGTGCGCTCTCAGATTGCTCTGGCGTCGCTTTCCAGCAGGATATCGGCAATGAAGTGGTGGAAGCTGACTATCGCCACCACGACGCCAAGTGTTTGCTGGGAGAAAGATGTTGACAAGGCTAAGAGTGTTGGTGTGCCCCAGATTAGAAACAATCCGGTGAACGCCATGCCCAGGTAGTATGGCAGACCGTTCCAGACTCTCATGGGTAACGGTGCCTGCAGGCGATCGTTGCTGTTCTCTTTACCGAATCCCTCCACCATGGCCAGAATGAAAGACTGCGTGCCATGCATGAATGCAGGCATCAGCCACCACAGAATTCGCGAGCTCTCGCCAGTGATGACGAACAATCCCAGCGTGGACAAGAGAAGGATGGCGGCAGGCATCGGGAAAACGACGCCCTGGCGCGTGAAGTTGATAAGAATGCCGGCGCTGAAGATGACCGCGCTCAGCATCGTAAAAATGCCGCTAAGCATGGCGGTCCAATCCGGGAGTGGTCCCCAGAATGGCATGGGTATGCCGAGGAAATTTTCGACATTGAGAGCTGGATACCGCAGCTGATTGATAATCTGAGATGCAGCAATGCCGTAGACCAAAGCATTCAATGAGAGGCGGTCGACAGATCGGAGCTCGAAGCGCGCCTTGGCAAAGTATCGATTGAGAATGGCGAGGTTTTGCGCAGCATAGTGGAGCACGACAACAAACAGATAAATCTTGCAAAGGACGATAGCTATCCCCGCTGTGCTCGAGCAAAGAGCTGCCAATGGAATGATCGGCACGGTAATTCCAATGAGGATATTTCGCCGCACCTTGTCGAAATTGGAGGTGAAGGCGCGGATTAAAGTTGCACCAAAGTGAGGAATGCTGAGGAAGGCATAACCGACCATCATGAGCGTGGCGAGGAACTTTTGTTGCTGCTGTCCATCAAGCGATTGTGTTGCCGCAAAAAGAATCCACAGCAAGCCCCCGCAACAAAACAGAAGATCGGTAGCTGCATCTGCGAGCCATATGCTTGTCTTTGGGGCGACGTGCTCGGTTTGAAGATGTTGAGCACTGGAAAGCCATATGCTTGTCTTTGCTGCGACGTGTTCGGGTTGAAGATTTTGAGCACCGGAATGCCATATGCTTGTCTTTGGCGCGACGTGCTCCGGTTGAGGATTTTGAGCATCTGAAAGCCGGATGTTTGTCTTTGGTGTAGCATGCTCCGGTTGAGGATTTTGATCGGCAGCGATTTCGTATGTCTCTCGTATTGTGGTCATGGTGATGCCTTTTAGCGTAAGAATTGAATTGAGACGAAGGCTGCCATGCTGGCCATCGTTCCCATAACAAACAGGGCAGCCGTCCTCCTTGCGTTCCGAAAGCTCATGAATTGGTCAATTGCGCAGGCGTATGATAGAAAGGCAAAAATGATAAGGACCGTCGGAATGAGAAACGAGGTACGGATAGCTTGTTGAACCTCCTCGAAAAATGTGATCAATGGCGCGCGAGACTTGATGGTGCCCTCCGTATTGACACCAGGGATGAATGTGGCGTCCGCACCCTGCGGGCCGATGGTTCCTCAGGTTGCTCCCTGTAAAGAGGGAACGTTGAGATCGACTGATTCGGTTGGTTGGAGCTTCTCCAGTGTGGGCGTCTTTGCGACCTGTTCCGGTATCGGCTCTGCCATCGCCGCCACATGCAGTGTGCAGATCAATGCCATCGCAAAAGGTGCGCAGCGGATCGCGAATTCATGTTTTCTGAAGGACGTTTTCAATTTTCCTCCTCTTCTTGCAGGTGGGCGCGTGCTGACGACCCTCTTGCGAGGCGATCGGCGGCAAATTGTTAGTAAGTGGGTCCTGTACGAACGCAATGTGTTCGCTTTTCAGCTTATTCTGCTACCGGGGTCAATTCATATCTACAGGAAAAACCCCAGGCGCCCTCTAGTGTCAGGGTGACGTGTGAAAATGCTGATTTCGAAGAGCATTCCTCTAGGGGAGCAAGCCGTCTGCGGCTGATGATTTATGGGGCAGCAGTGGTGATTTGCGAAGAGCATTCCTTCTCACTCCGCCTCACTCCTTCTCCAGCAAGTTTTCCAGGTCTTCAATGAAGCTGGGATAAGAAATTCTTGGTGAGTGCACTTCCTCAATGAGGAGCGGTTTTTCGCAAACAAGTTGGGCGACGAGGGCGGACATTGCCAGGCGATGGTCGTTGTGTGTAAGCCATTGGCTGCCGCCTTTGAGGGATTCGACGCCGCGCATTTTGAAACCGTCCTCTCGCTCGACGACGTCTGCGCCTGCGGCTTTGAGATTCTCCACGATTGCTTTCAAGCGGTCGCTCTCCTTGTGGCGCAGCTCGCTTGCTCCCTCCACGATGAATTCGCCATTTGCGAGCGCTCCAGCCAGAGATAAGATAGGGATCTCGTCGATGCCTTTGGCGATCTCTTCACCAGATATGGTGGCAGGACCAAGGCGACCATTGTAGCGAACGCGAATATTTGCTACCGGCTCACCGCATCGCGTCGGCGTCTCATTCACCAGGATATTGGCTCCCATCCTGCTTAAAACATCAAGGACAAGAGTGCGACCGGGATTTATTCCCACATTGCGCAGCACGATATCCGATCCGGGCAAGCATGCCGCCGCCACGATGAAAAAAGCTGCCGAGGAAATATCACCGGGGACGACGATGTCTTTCGCGGCAACAGGCTGTTGAAGCTTGCTTACCTTTACTCTGCCGTCCTCTTGCTGGTAAGGAATGCCGAGGTGGGCAAACATGCGCGTAGTGTGATCGCGAACCTGATTGGGAATTCTGACCGAGGTCTCGCCGTCTGCCTGCAAGCCCGCCAAAAGCAGTGCCGTTTCGACCTGAGCCGACGCCACCGTCAGCTGGAAGTCCTTGCCCGTCAAATTGCCGCCACTCAAGCGAAATGGGGCTTTCCCCGGGTCCGCCAAATACTCCACTTTTGCGCCCATCTCCTGCAGATGATCCAACACTCGCCCCATTGGTCGCCGGCGCAGTGAATCGTCGCCATCAAACACGGATGCAAACGGGCGACCGGCAAAGAGGCCGGCAAGCAAGCGCATTGTTGTGCCGCTGTTGCCCGCATTGAGAGTCTTCTTGGGAGCGACGAGCTCATTGATGCCGCGGCTCTCAATCAGGTAATGCGGTGCTTCGCCCTCTATGCGCTTTATTGACAATCCCGCTTCCTTAAGGCAGGCAATCGTGCTCTGGCAGTCGTCAGCCGGCGACAAGCCGTAGATGCAGGAGCTGCCGCTTGTGAAGGCAGAAAACATCACGGCCCGATGTGAAATCGACTTGTCGCCCGGCACGGTCAATGCGCCTTTGAGAATCCGGTGTTGTTTGACGCTCAAGCGATTCACTCTCCGCAATACGGCGTGTTTCAATCCCAGCAAGTATTGTAAGATTTAGCGGTGCTCGAATCCCCTCACGGACTGCTTCATGTTGCGGTTTTTAACATCCGGCGAATCACACGGCCCAGCGTTGATAGCGCTCATTGAGGGCCTGCCCCGCGGTGTTCCTCTCAATATCGAGCGCATCAATGAAGAGCTGAGGCGGCGCCAGCTCGGGTATGGAAGAGGCAGCAGGCAAAAGATCGAAAGCGATCGCATTGAAGTGCTGGCCGGCGTCAGGCATGGTATCACCACTGGTGCGCCAATCACTTTTCTCATTCGCAATCGAGATTTTGAAAACTGGAAGTACGTCATGTCGAGCGATGAGGTTGACGTATCTTCTCCTGACGTCTCGGAGCAATTGGCTAAGAAAGCAATCGAGAATTTCAGGCCCGGTCACGCAGACCTGGCCGGCACGCTCAAATTCGATCAGTCTGATATAAGAGACGTGCTCGAGCGAGCGAGCGCACGTGAGACGGCGGCTCGCGTAGCCGCCGGAGCCTTATGCCAGGAGCTTCTGGCGGCTGTCGGCGTGCGCGCCGTCGGGCATGTGATTCAGGTTGGCAGTGTGAAGTCTTCGGCCGTTTCAGATAATTTTTCGCTGGCTGAAATAGAGGAGCGTGCTCTTCAATCGGAGTTGTTTTGTATTGACGGCGAAGCCACTGAAGGAATGAAAGCGCTTATAAAGAAGTGCTGGCAGGATGGCGACAGCCTCGGCGGTGTCGTCGAGGTTTTGGTGGAAGATCTGCCGGTGGGTTTAGGCAGCTACACTCAGTGGGATAGAAAACTTGACGGTCGTTTAGCTCAGGCGGTCATGAGTATTCAAGCGTTTAAAGCTGTAGAAGTTGGCGACGGCGTGCGGGGCGCCGGCTTGCCCGGATCTTCCGTGCACGACGCGCTCTATCCGGCTCAAGCTGGGAGCGCATGGCCGTTTAGCCGCAGGAGCAACCGGGCGGGCGGGCTCGAAGGCGGCATGACGAACGGAGAAAGGCTCGTGGTGCGAGGATATATGAAGCCGCTTCCCACAATGCGGGCGGGCCTCGATTCTTTGTCGTTTCCCGACTTTGAAGCGGCGAGGGCTCATTACGAGCGGTCCGACGTGTGCGCCATAGCGGCGGCGTCTGTGGTGATGAAAGCGATGGTATGCTTTGTGCTGGCTGATGCTCTTCTTGATAAGTTCGCTTCGGATACGCTTGCGGACTTGCAGGCGAGCCTCGACCAATACGTGGAAAGGGTTCGGAAAAAGGCGGCTCCGGGGTTGACAGCCCCGCGCGCTGGTAAAGTGCAAAAGGATGAGGATCCTGACTCTATAGGGGAGTTCTAACCATGACGATGTCACGACACAAGACGCGCCACAAAGGTCCGGTCATCACAATGCTGTGGAATACGGCCCTTGAGGTTCGCACGCGAGTTGCGGTGGGAGCCGGAGCTCGGCAAAAATTGTCCGGAATCCTCGCCCAAATCAACGCCGGAAAACGCGTCCTCGTGCTTTGCCAGCCGACAACGGCCGTTCACTGGCTGAGAGAAGTTTTGCAGGCAATTCCTTCCGAAGACTATCAAGTGACCACGCTTGAAGTTCCCGATGGTGAGTCGTGCAAGACCACGGATTGGCTGCTCAGAATTTGGGAGCACTTGCAGGAGCGTCGATTTGACAGGCGCGACACTGTTGTTGCGCTTGGAGGCGGCTCGGTGACCGACCTTGCCGGATTTGCGGCTTCGACTTATTTGAGAGGTCTCAATCTTGTTATCGTGCCTACATCGCTTTTGGCGCAGGTCGATGCAGCTATCGGCGGCAAAACCGCCATCAATTTGCCCGCCGGCAAAAACCTCGCAGGGACGTTCTTCTTCCCGCGCGCAGTGCTTGCCGATCCGGAAATCCTTTCCACATTGCCGCGCAAGCAATTTACATCGGGGTTAGCCGAGATAATCAAGTATGCTCTCATTGAAGAGACTGTGGCCAAGCATACGGACTATGAGGTCGGTCAGCGCAGACTGTTCGATTTGCTTGATCAGCTCGTGTCCAACGACATCGATTATGACGATCCGATTGTTTCCGGGCTGATTACGAGCTGCATCAAAATGAAGCTCTTTGTGGTCGGGCGCGATCCTCACGAATCTGGCTTGCGGCGGGTTCTTAACCTCGGGCACACTCTGGGGCACGCGCTCGAGAAAGTGGCTGATTATCGGCTTACCCATGGTGAGTGCGTAGCCATTGGTATCGCGGCAGCCACCAAATTGAGCGTCGCTCAGAAGCGCATCACCAAGGCGGAAGGCGAGAAGATAAACAACCTTCTGACCAGCGCCGGTCTGCCCGTGGACTTGCCGCCCAATGTTGACAAAGAGAAAATCATTGCTTCCATGTCGCACGACAAGAAGCGCGAGGGCGAAACACTCAAGCTGGTCTTGCCCCAGACGAGAATAGGCACCGTGGATTACGATGTTTCTCTGCCTATGAGTGAGCTGGAAAAGATCATTTAATCCATAATTCGGCAACTTCCAACTTAACGATCCGCGTTGCATTCTTGACGCGCGCCCGCGCTCCAAGAGATGATGCGAAGCATGACCAAAGAAGCAAGTTTTCAAATCGCATTTCAGGGGGCGCCTGGGGCCTTCAGCCATCGAGCGGGGCAGCTCTTTGCTGAGCATTCCGGCATCAGGGACGAAGTGAAATTTGTCCCTTGCCGCTCTTTCGACGAGGTGTTCAATGCCATTCTGAGCGAACGTTGCGCGGTGGGCGTTATTCCTCTGGAGAATTCCTCCATCGGTTCGATAGTTGCCAATTACGATTTGCTCTGGAAAAGCCCGGTCTCCATAATTGGCGAAGTCTATCTGCCCATACACCACCATCTCTTGGGATTTGCGGGCACGCAAGTGAAGGCGCTGACTAATGTCTACTCGCACCCGGCCGCCCTCGACCAGTGCCGCAACTTCCTCAAATCGTATCCGGCGATGAAGCCGGTTGCTTACTGGGATACCTCAGGGGCGGCGTTGCATGTGAGCGCTTCGGCCAACCGCAAGAACGCAGCCATTGCCAGCGAGTTTGCAGCTAAAGAAGCCAATCTGGCCATACTTAAGCGCAATGTGGAAGATCATGAGGGCAATAACACCAGATTCGGTATCATCGCCCCCGTCTCCGCAGGCAGCTCGAATAACGGCAAAGTTGATGAGCGCATCGATGAGCTGGTGATCGCGGCAAGCAAAAACTATCCTCTGAAGCTTTCTTGCGTAGTCGCGCTTCCCCACACGCCGGGTTCGCTTGCCAATCTGCTCAAGGTATTTGGCGATCTGGGAGCAAATCTGACAAAAATCGAGTCTCGCCCAATTCCAGAAATGCGCTTCCATTATCGATTCTTCCTGGATATGGAGATCTCCTCCAGAGAGCAAGAACAAGCGATATTGAAGGCATGCGGCGAGCATACGGAAGAGTTTAAGCTCCTCGGACGCTATTGCATTTGGCAGGACGACTCCGACAGCTAGCGCCGTGAACAAGTGGAGCGCCCCGTGCCGTGAAGAAGTTGATTGTCCGATGCCGTGAAGAAGTGGATTGCCCGGTGCCGTGAATCAGTGGAGCGCCCTGTGCCGTGAAGAAGTGGATCGCTCTTGCGTTGGTTTTTGGTGCTGCGTCGGTTGGCGGTTGGTGGCTCTTCCATCGCGCACCGGAGCCGCAGCCGCCGGGATGCAAGCCCTATACGGCGACTTACAAGCTTGAATCGCTGGCTAATCCGTCCCAAATCAAAGCGCCTGTCAATCTGGTGCAGCCGGGTACAGACTTTGTACGCAGCGACGGGCAGGGCAGAATCAGGTTCGATCGGGGCAAAGATGGTCCGGGGATAAAGATCATCGATTGCCTGGGCAGGGCAACCTGGCACGTGGACCCGTCAAGGGGCATTCGGGCTCATGCTGAGCTAATCAATCCGCACCATCCGAATCCATTTGTAGTACCGGCGCTGGTATCCGAACCGGGTCTCCAGTTTGTATCCGGCTATCAGGGCAATGAGAAGATGAATGGATACGAGTGCCGGCATTACAAAGGCGGGTCGTTGATGGGGCTGGGCACAACGGAAGCATGGTATGCGCCGGAGCTCAATTGTTGCGTGACACTCGAGGTGCACTCCGACTACAACGGCCATTACAGACAGACTCTGGCCAAATACGAAGACACAAGGCCCGACGCGAAGCTCTTCGACCTCAGTCCCTACAGAGAAGTGCCGTGCAGTGTTTTCTATGGATTCCCCAGGCAACCCGCGGGACAATGAGCCGGCAAGCGGCGAAACTTTTTTTTGCTTGCCGGGTATCGGTAGATAGCCGATGCGCTCCGTTGCGCCGGCGCGATATGGGGAGGTCACCATGAGAAATAAGTTGAATAAGTCAATCACAGCGCTGAGCCTGGCTCTCGGCATCGGGATGGGGGTAGCGGGGGTCGGTTTTATCGCTCCTGTGTGGGCGGATAACGCAGAACTTGGCAGTTTTATCGATCCTGAGTTCGAGAATGCCGTTCGCAAGCATGTCGAGAAGAGATTCTTCAATCTGATAGACGCTACCGACGCGCAACGAAACACCCTAGATGAGCTGTTCAAGCAGCGAATGGAAAGCACCAGACCCGTTCGAGAAGAGATCCGCAAAGGATTTGTGGAAGTCAGCCAGATGATGGCCGATGAAAGCGTGAGCGACGATCAGATCATCAAAAAGGTGCATGAAATCCGCGCACTCAGAGAGAAGCTCATGGATGGGCGACTGGAGACAGCGCTCAAAGTGAGGGCGACTCTTACGAAAGAGCAAAAGCAGACGGTCTCCAACCGCATAATCGGCTTCTTGACTGGGAATTCCAAGCGGCATCTTCTCAAGTCCATGCTCCTTGAGAGAGCTGGAAGCATCTAGGTCTTCCGCGAAAGGAGGCTGCGAACGGGGAAAACGGGCAGTAAGCTTACGCCCAGGGAAAGGGCAGCAGAAGTATGCTACAACATAGCTCGACCGTAAAAGGTCAACGGACAGAACAAGCCTTGGATGGGGTCATCACTCTGCTCAACTCATTTGTGACTAAGGCTCAACCGCTAGAGGAGCTCGACGATGCTCAGCTCGTGCGCGCTACCCTGAAGGGCAACAGGCGGGCATATGAGATCCTGGTGAGGCGATATCAGAAATTGGTTTACAACGTTGTATACCAAATGATTCGCTCTCACGAAGCTGCAAGTGACTTGACGCAAGACACTTTTCTCAAGGCGTACAAAGCGCTCGGTACGTTTCGAACCGAGGCGAAGTTCAAGCCGTGGCTGTTGAGAATTGCTACCAACTCATGTCTAAACATGATTCGTGATACTAAAGATTACGACTCGCTGGAAATGATCTTGGAGGAAAACCCGCATGCTGAGCCGCCGTCGCGTCAAGACGTTGAAGAAGAGGTAGAGTGGAAGCTCACCCAGCAGATGCTCAACGACGCCTTGATGAAGTTGTCTGTCCGTCACCGAGAAGTATTCATTCTTCGGTATCAACACGATCTGTCGTATGAAGACATCGCAGAAACATGCGGAGAGACTGTAAGCACCATAAAGTCGCTTCTCTTTCGCATTCGAGAAAAGCTGAGGAAAATACTTGCGGACGAGATGAGCGAATATGATTCTTTTGGCAAACGTAAAGAGGAGGAGGTGAGCGTAGATCATGGCTAAATCAAGAGATATTGAATGCCGCGATTTCCGCGAGAGATTCGAGGGCAGACTTTCGCCAGGCAATGAGCTTAGCGAGGGCGAGATACGGGTCATTGAGGCGCATCGAGAGGAATGCATCACGTGCCAACAATGGGCATCAGCGACAGAAGATCTGATTGCCAAGGTTAGCTCAATGCCGCAGTTCGATGTGCCGGAAGCCGTTACACAACGCATCATGCAATCGGTAAATGCGCAACCGGCCTATGGAGATCATTTGGCGCGCGTGCTTTTCTTTGTTGTTGGGGCTCTGGTTGCCTTTCTGGTATTTGAATCAGGCGAATCGCTGGCCGGGCTATTATCCTGGGCGATCGGACTGGGCTTGATGGGCAGTCTCAAATTTTTGTTTGGTGGCACGCAGGAGGCTAGAGTCACCGGTCAATGATTTCATCAGGGCAAAAAGGCACGAAGGCGAGCACCACGCGACGAGCGCTGGTGTTCGCTCTCTCGTTTGTGCTGCTTGTGATGATGGCAACATCGATCGCCTTTGCGCAGAGTGATTCATCGCCCGTGCCGGCATCAACTCCTGTGCAGGCATCAGCTCCTGCTAAAGCAGATGCAGTGTCCGAAAGAGGATCCTCGACTGCCGGTTCTGAGCCAAATGCGAATGCGAATTCTAGTCAGAATTCGAATCCAAAACCGAATCTGAATGCGAATTCCAGTCCGAACTCGAATCCAAATCCAAATCCGCATCCTTCATCATCTAATGCTGAGGCGCCGGCGCAAGAGAGGCCGATTTCCGAACCGGCAAGTTCGCAGCCACTCGGAGCTGCACCGGAGCTGATACCATTGCCGGACGATGGCGCTCCTGGTGAGCCGGACTTGGAAGCTCGCGCAAGACTGCTGCCCGAATCATTGCGTTCGACGCCGATTGGGCAAATGATCATGCGCGAGATGAAAGTAAAGGACGTGCGCAAAAGACCCATGCTTTACTTCCGCCGCTGGGCAAATAAGCCGCTTCCCCCAGTGGCGACTTTTCTTTTTGTTATCTTCGTCAATACGCTGGCGACGGCATTAATTAGGCCCAGGCTCGATGCGGCTGGAGCGAAAGTGAAGGAACAATTTTGGAAATGTCTCGGCTCTGGAATCTTAGGACTCGCCTTGTTCGTAATCTCAGTCAAGGCCTGTTTTGATGCCGGGGTTCTGGCGCCTCTAGCCCTCGTTCTCCTCGGAGTTTTGCAGCTCGGCGCTTTGACGGGAATGGCTGTCACATCGAGACTGCTCGGGACAAGCATCCTCGCCCGTGCGACAAGCCATCGCTCAGATTGGCGCACGAATGCGCTCGTCATCCTCATCGGCTCTTTGCTGTTCACAATTGTCTTGCTTTTGCCTGGCATTGGTGGACTGCCACGTATTGGCGCCAGGCTGGCGATTCTCATGTGCCTGCTGGGATTTGGTGGGTTGTTGAGGAGCCGATTGGGAACCAGCCGAGAAGCCCATGAACTCAGTTAGTTAGCCCAACTTACCTGTTGGCAACAACGAAACGCAGCAAATTCGGGCATAGTGACAACCCCTTCGTCACTACAATTGCGTGAAAACGCATTAAGGTAGACGAAGTACTTACTCGACCGGTGTTAGCCAGCGCCTTCGGCC
>DATNRC010000040.1:0-5048 GCA_036703705.1 Candidatus Obscuribacterales bacterium | reverse complement strand
TGAAATCGTAACCAGTATTGAGCACCATTTGTAGTACCAGCGGCTCTTTGTCATTCCCACCATCGCTTTAAAACCGACCAAAACCATTTCCCTCGCTTTAATACGAGCTTTTATTAATCGTTTCAAACGAAACGGCATTGGACTTAATGGGATTGCATCCTTTGTGCCGAGCATCAAAGGAAATGTCGTAAGGGATGGGTTGTCACATATTATGGAGGCCAGCGTGAAATCGCATGTCCCGAATAGCTTGTTTACGCATCCCCCTGTTCCAGATCGCCGCACAGCGAAAGTATGAGCCGGCACTGAAGAGAAAACCTCTTGTTCTCCTTCTGGATAATGGCGGCCAGTCAGATCGTTCGCTGGGAAGCAAAAAGATCATCATCGCTTCAGCCGACGCCATAAAACAGGATGTTGTTGCGGGCATGCGTTTGTCGCAAGCTCGGGCTATTTGTGCCGATCTCGCATGGCGCTATTACGATGCAAAGCTCTATGAGGAGGCGCAAAGAGCAATCGCCAATGAGCTCATCGCATATACTCCGCGTGTATCGGCAATTGAGCCCGGTTTGTTTATTCTCGATGCGCAAGGACTTGCACATATGGGCGGCGAGAGCAAATTTTGTCATGAAGTGCTCAAAACCATAAGCCGACTTGGTTATTTGGAAGGACATATAGGGGTAGCAGACAGCGCTTTTGCAGCGACAATGGCTACGAGGCTAAAGAAAAGGCGCTGGTATGTGGTGCCGCCAGGAAAGGACGCACCATTTATGGTGCAGATGCCGGTTAAATACCTGCCTCTGGATATCGAGAGCGTGCAGATACTCCAAGATCTTGGAGTGACTACCATTGGCAAATTTGCGCAATTGCCGGCATCCTCCGTGGCGGAGCGTTTTGGTGAAGCAGGCAGGAAAGCGCACGACCTGGCTTTGGGACTGGACAAGCGCCAGCCGGTTTTGCCCGTCGTCGAACGGCAATTCCAATGCTCTATGGAAATAGGCGGGCCAATCGAAGCACTCAACGAAGCTCTCTTTATTCTCAAATCTCTTCTCGATCGCATAACAACGGAGCTCAAACGGGAAGGATTTGATGCGGAAGAGCTGACAGCAAGTTTCTTCAACGATCGCGATCTCATTGATGAGCGCCTGATAAAACTGATCCGGCCCTCCAACAGTGCCAAGTTTTTGCTTGAAGTCGTCCGATTGTCATTGGAGACAAAACAGCTGCCGAGGGAATTCACCGGAGTCAGAATTGTCGTTTCTCGCTTCTGCAAAGAATCATGGGAGCAGCGCAAAATTGGATCGCTTCAATCCGGCGATCGAGAAAACGATCTTTTTTCCGAATCTTCGATGTTGCTTCTGCAGCGCTTAACTACGCGTCTCGGTGAAGATAAAGTTGTATGCCCTCAAGCAAGCGATCAGTATGCGCTTTCCCATTCGGGCTTCTGGTTGCCCGTGATCGACAGTCATGGTCGGAGCGTAAGAAGCAATATTTCTCATGGCACTACACCGGTCGACGTTCAATATATTCTCGACAAGCTCGGACATAGAGGACTTCTGGCAAGCCTGGCAATCAAATTGCCGAAAGAGCCTATACCAGTCTTAGTCGAAATCCAAGATAAGCAGCCTGTGTCGCTTGCATACGGTGGTCACTGGTATCGCATAACGATGATCACCTCTGCTGAGTGCCTCTCGGGACAATGGTGGGAGTCGCCCATGAGGAAGTCATACTATGTGGCTGCTATTTCCCTGAGCGCGCGCAACGGCAACATACAGCAAAACTCGTTGCTTAGCCCTTCTCATTTGCATGCGCATGAGGTCAAAGACAACCTGGTTGTTCTTCTGGTGCACGAACATAATCGCGATGCTTGGAGTATTGAGGGGGTCTATGATTGATCTGTCCGACGCATCGAGCACTTCAATTCCAGTCCCCATGCGGAGAGTTTTATTTCAAGGCGGAAAGGCTTATCTCGGACTGAGTTCGCGCCCTCAAGTGGAGAGTGAAATGTTGCCGTCGCGCGCGATACGACGACTGGCGTGTGGTCCGTCAATTGCACAACTCAGACACCCGATCGAATAAGTCTTTCGTTTCGCGCTCAATGTATTTCACTTCGCTTTGTGTGAGATGTCCTCTGTGTCTTTCCAGGGGCTCGCTGATGACCCCATAATCACTAACAGGAAAGACGGAATTGGCCTTTATCGGCTTACCGTTGAATGTTGGCTCGAGAAGGGACTGGGAGAAGGTGATGCCAAGAAACTCCGACAGCCGTCGCGTGGTGGTTTCTGTCTCTGCGACAAGCTTTCCGAAGCTCATGACGTAAACACTTTCAGCATAAAGCTCCTTGGCGGCAATCACGGCCTCTGTCGAATGCTTCCATTGCGTAATCGAATCCTCAATTTTCTGATAAAGCTTGGGCCTTTGAGTATGCGCCGACACATACCAGCTCGACGGCTCTCTGACTATGGACACCAGCACTCCGTCGGGGTACGCCGAAAAAAAACGTTTTACGTTGTCTTGGTACATGTGCAATCTGGGAACGAAGGCTGTAACGTACTTCTTTTCTCCCTCCAGATTGTTGTTGTCCAGCCAGGCATTGAAGTAGCTGGTCATATAGGCGTTCAATATTTCTCGTTCATTCGGGGCATCCTGGCAGCGCATTTGCTCGACGAAGATGAGCTTTTGCAGAGAGGGAACGAGACTGAACGATGATCTGTCGTTGACGTCTGTCCTGGCATTTGGATGCTTATAATAGCCGCCGTGAAAGTAGCGTGTTACATGCTTTTCCTGAAGCAGCTGGAAAATCTCTTCTGCTGACCGGGCACCTGTAAGATCAGGCCAATTGAACTTTTCCGGATAACCGATCTGAAGCTCATAAGGGTGGGCGTGACACTGTTTGTGGTTGTCCAGGAGTTGGCTGAGAAGAGTGCCGCCGGAACGCTGAATCTGAGAGATCAGTACCAATGGCTCTCTGACAGGCACAATATGCCTTAAATTGAGACGCAGGATGCGCGCGTGCTCAGCTGCCAGCTCATCATGCTTTTGTCTCAGCTCGGAAAGTTCGCGACTGATGAATTCGTTGCTCTTGGCGAGCGAGTCGACTTCGCGCTTGAGCTCCGCCACTTCTGCTCGCCATTGCCCCTCTTCCCTGCACGCATCCCAACCTGCCGGGCGCCTGCCCAGTATTTTGTTGAATAAGCCAGCGCGCAGCCTTCTCATCAATGTTCACGAGCTGCTTTGCAGTCACGTTTGACGTTCGGATTTTCCCATTCTCGCAAGCGAGAACGCGGACAATATTACCAGCGACCAAAATACTTTGCTGTAACCTCGGGGTGGATTCCCAGAAGTAACCTGCCTGGCTCAGCTACGCAATGTATCTGCAGCGTCGGAAACATCCTCTAACGTGTCGGCGAACCTGCCAGTTAAAACAACTGCTTACGGCAAAAGGCAGATCATTCCCTTTAGAAAGCCCATCAACTGCTTACGGCAAGGGCAGATCATTCTTTTTTGGAAAGCACATCATCTGCCCAGGATAGGCAAGCCATCATCGAGGGAAAGCCTATGGTAGTGGTTGCTTGAAGAATCGTATGCCGGATTTCCTCTTTAGTGGCGCCGGCGTCCAGGGCTCTCCGGCAGTGGGCGTGTACTGCTCCTTCCAGCCTCGCACCACATGCGATGCCAAGCTTGATTAGGGCTGCCTGTTTCTTGTCCAGCGGTCCGGCACCGGAAACAGCTTTGCCCAATGACTCGTAGGCGGAAAAGATTTCCGGATAGCTCTTCTGGAACTCCACAAATCTACTTGGCAGCTTGCTCATGACTTCCTCCGGATTTCAGCTTGGATATGTTAGCGCGTTTGTTGAAACTCAGCGCCATCATAATTGGCGCTGCGGCAATTCCCCGCCAACACCTAACGGAGCATTTTACTCTTACCGGGCAAGGTCAGATCTGACATGGACTGCTTTGCCGATACGACTTAAATTCGAAGGATCTTTTCGCAAACGCTATTGGTTCGGGCATGAAAGCTATCGCTTCTGAGCATTAAATCATTAACTTCAAATCGTTTTGGACTTAGACAGTTGCAGCTGATGACATTGTATGAGGGCCAATCACTGATGTGGCTCATCCCGTGTCCGCAGACGTCGTCGCCGCCGGCAACAGTCTAGGCCTGTGCATTTGCCTGATCATGAGCTTGTTTCGCCTGCGGACTGACTTTGCATGGTGGGAAGGGTGAAGCAGAAGGTTGCACCGGTGTGAGGTTTAGACTCGACCCAGATCTTTCCCCCATGCTGTTCCACAACTGTTTTGCAGATTGCCAGGCCGACACCGGTGCCAGGATAGTCAACTCTGCTGTGGAGCCGAGTAAACATCTGAAAGCTTCGCTCAAAATAGCAGGGGTCGATACCAATGCCGTTATCGGACACCGACAAAATCCACTCCGTGCCCTTGAAACTGGCGGACACATGAATCTTTGGTTGCTCCGGGCCGTGAAATTTGATGGCATTGGCGATCAGATTTTGAAAGAGCTGCACTAATTGCAAGCGATCTGCCGGCAAAGTGGGCAAAGCGTCAAATGTGATCTGCGCACCGGATTCGGTGACGGTTTTGTGCAGATTCAACAAAGCTTCTCCAAGCACCTGATTGAGATCAGTCGTCTGAAACGGCTGCGATCGAGCCTGGATTTGGGAGTGTAAAAGAATGTCTTGAATGAGCACCTGCATGCGTTTGGTGGCATCAACCATTTGCTGGATAAAGTCGTCGCCCCTCACGTCGAGCTGTCCTTTATAGCGCCGCGTCAAAAGATCTGAATAACCCTCAATTACACGCAGCGGCTCCTGGAGGTCATGTGAGGCGATTTTGGCAAACTGATTTAATTTGTCGTTCGAAGTCGAGAGCTCTTTCACGGCTTTCTTGAGACGTTCTTCGACCTGCTTCCGGCGCTCGACTTCCAAAAGCAAGTTATCATTGGCGGTGGCAAGTTCTCTCGTTCTTTTTTCCAGTTGCTCGGCAAAGTGGTCACGGAGCCCTGTCAATTCTGTTTCTTTGCGCCTCATTATCCA
>DATNRC010000039.1:0-8955 GCA_036703705.1 Candidatus Obscuribacterales bacterium | reverse complement strand
CGAGTATCCACTTGCAAACGATGAGCTTATGGATGAGATGCAAGTCGATTCCAGCCGGTTGACGCCGAGAGAAGGAAACGCGCGCAAGGCGGTCAATTTGCGCTGGGATGAAACATTATGGTCGGCCGCCCAGCAAACATTTGGAGACTCGGTTCCTATTGAGGCGATTTACGAACTTAACGGATTGACGCCAAAAGTAGTCGTATTTGAAGGCAAAAAAGTTTTGCAGGCACCAGTTTATCCTGGTGGAAGAACTTACCTTCTTCCTGCGCCCTTGGAAATAGCGGCACTGAAAGAGAGGCTATGGAAACGCCTTGGAATGGACGCCAATTAAGCTGGTTCTTTTTTGAAAACCGACAAAATCGCCTTTCATAAGGCACCGTATATAGTGACAGTACCAAGACGAAGAGAAGTATTTTTCTGGCTCAGCCGTATCGATGCCTTACTAAAGCACGTCGGGACAACATTGACAGGCGTGCTGGTGTTATCTATGATTCCTTTAGTCTCGGTCTCGGACAGATCTAAAAAAGTTTTGTCCTACAGAATCGAGTATACGGGGTTCCGGCTCGAGACGGTCACGTAAACCTATGAAGCTTTTGGTAGTGCCTCGGGCAGTGCCACGGAAGTAGGAAACGGTCCACCGGCAAGGAGGTTCCCCACCTGGGATAACCGGGTCAAAACTCATTCGTCCTGGGCTGAGACAACATCTAATTCACATCCTTAGACGAGCAATCCGCATGAGATTTGGTCGGATGCGGTTCAGATGATGGAGGTTTCCGCCACTTATCTCTTCCGGCGCTCGGGTGCGAACGGTCATAATTTCCTTGATGGATGTAAGAGGCAGGCTCTTGATGTTAAGCTGCCTTTCCAACTCATGCGGCACGCAGCATACTGTAATTGACAATTGGTTCAAAAAGATACAAACAAAGTCATCGAGCGAATACTTCCGGATGTGGAGGCGACTGTCGGCCTGGGTCGGCTGTTTGCCGAAGCCATAGACAGGAGCGCTGTAATTGCGCTTTGCGGACCGCTTGGTGCCGGGAAGACGACATTTGTTAAGGGGCTGGCGACAGGGCTGGGGGTGAAGGAAGTGGTTAACAGTCCGACTTTCACCATGCTCAATGAATACCATTCCGGCCGCCTGCCCCTTTATCACCTCGATTTATATCGTTTGTCGGAGCCCGGCAGCGCGCGCGAGAGTGAATCACTGGCGAGACTTCTCCTCACCGAGCTGGAAGAAATAATCGACACATCCATGGTTTGCGTCATCGAATGGGCTGAGCTGCTCCAATCCAAAGCCGGCCGGCAGGAGGACTTTTTGCGCGATATTGATCAGCTACGGGTTGACTTTAGTTACCTTCGCCACACAGTTGCTTCGGATGATGGTAATAATGAACAGCGGGTAGCGAAAATTTCCTCCTTCGGGAAATCGGCGGACGAGATCTTAAAGAAGATCATCTGTTCATATTGAGGTGGTTGGTGAGCAAAATTTCGTCTTCTTTTCAGAATGGTCGCCAGACAGCAAGGTGAAACATTCAACTTCATGAGCGGATGCAGATTTCGCGTTCGTTCATGTTCGACAAATAGGGGGAGTTTTCCACCTGCCTTAACAAAGTGAGGGGGTTGACGACCGTGATATACTCGTGCGTCGCCAGGATATCTTGACAGGTTCGACATCAGAGGTGCCGATAAATCTAATGGCAAAATCGCTAGTAATTGTAGAGTCGCCGCCAAAGGCAAAGACAATAAGTAAGATTCTGGGCAAAGACTTCCAGGTCAAAGCCAGTGTCGGACACGTCCGCGATTTGCCCCGCAACAAGCTGGGGGTAAATGTTCGCAAGAACTTCGAGCCGCAATATGAAGTTCTGCGCGAAAAAGAACCAATCGTAAAAGAGCTCAAGGAAGCCGCCGAAGAAGCTGATCACGTCTATCTCGCGCCCGACCCTGACCGGGAGGGCGAAGCGATTGCCTGGCATTTGTCTGAAATTCTCGGCCTGCCGAGCAAAAAATTGCACCGCATCGAATTCAACGAAATCACCAAAGATGCCGTGATGGCGGCTATCAAGGCGCCGAGAAAAATCGACAAGCGCCTTGTCGATGCTCAGCAAGCTCGCCGTGTTCTGGACCGTCTTGTGGGCTACAAGATAAGCCCGCTTCTGTGGCGAAAGGTGAACGGACGCTCGGCAGGAAGAGTGCAGAGCGTCGCCGTGCGCCTCATCTGCGAGCGCGAGCAGGAAGTGGAAAGTTTCCAGCCCAGAGAGTACTGGTCCATCAAAGCCGAGCTTCATCGCGCCAGATCCAAGCAATCGTTTGCCGCTCCTTTATATAAGTACGAAGGCAAAAGAGTGATTGCCGCCTCGGAGAAATCTGCCGCCAACACGATGATTATCGAGAGCAGCAAAGCAGCCTCCAATATCGTCAAAGCGGTGGAAAACGAAGAGTTTGTCGTCTCATCG
The DNA here is from genome assembly GCA_036703705.1 of Candidatus Obscuribacterales bacterium. Taxonomy (GTDB): domain Bacteria; phylum Cyanobacteriota; class Vampirovibrionia; order Obscuribacterales; family Obscuribacteraceae; genus DATNRC01. The sequence goes on along the minus strand of DATNRC010000039.1, from coordinate 6,499 downwards.
GTGATTGAAAAGAGCAGCCAGCGCCAGCCTCAACCGCCTTTCATCACCTCCACGCTGCAGCGAGAAGCGGCGACGCAGCTTGGCTTCGCGGTCAAGAAGACAATGCAGATCGCTCAGGCCTTGTATGAAGGCGTGGAGCTCGGCAATCAAGGTGCGACAGGTCTCATTACGTACATGAGAACCGATTCCACGCGCGTTGCTCAGCAAGCGCAGGAAGAAGCGCTCAAATACATAGCCAACCGATATGGCAAGGAGTACTGTCCGGACAAGCCGCGCGTGTACGTGCGCAAAGCGAAATCCGTGCAGGATGCGCACGAAGCGATTCGCCCCTCATATCCGGAGAAAACGCCTGAGTCTCTCAAGCCTTATCTTTCCAACGATCAGCTCAAGCTTTACAAGCTCATCTGGGAACGCTTCATGGCCAGCCAGATGTCTGCTGCCGAACTCTTGACGCGCACGGTGGAGATTTCGGCAGGCGAAGCAATCTTCAGAGCTTCAGCCACGGAAGTTAAGTTTCCCGGCTTTACAATCGTCTATAATCGTCCTCTCAAGGGCGCTGAAGACAGCGATGCATCTGAAGACGGCAACGGTGATATGAACGGTGACGCGCAGAATTTGCCGGAGCTGACGAAAGATGAGGTTTTGAAGCTGAAGGAGCTGAGACCAAATCAGCACTTTACGCAACCGCCTCCCCGTTATTCGGAAGCCAGTCTTGTAAAAACGCTCGAAGAGCTGGGGATCGGGCGCCCGTCCACGTATGCGGCGACTGTTGCCACCATCATTGATCGCAAGTATGTCGAGCGTCAGAACAAGACGCTTGCGCCCACGAAACTTGGTCAGGCAGTCAATCTCCTTCTGGTGGAGCATTTCGGCAGCATTGTCGATGTCGGCTTCACTGCTGAAATGGAGGCCAAGCTGGACCAGATTGAAGAGGCAAACATAGACTGGCACGGCATGTTGAAAGACTTCTATCAGCCGTTTTCGGAAACGCTGAAGAAAGCCGAAGAAAACATGAACAAAGTGGTCATCCTGAGCGACCATCAATGCCCGGAATGCGGCGAACAGATGGCCATTCGCTCGTCGCGATTCGGTCAATTCCTGGGCTGCATCCGTTATCCGGAATGCAAGACGAAAATTGCTCTTACGAAAGAAGGAAAGCCGGTTCCCGAAGATCGCCCCAGCGATGAAATCTGCAAGACATGCGGCTCGGCGATGTTGATCCGTTACGGACGCTACGGCGATTATCTCGCCTGCTCGTCGGAGGAATGCAAGGAGCAGCGCCCCATCCTGAAAACTACAGGGGTGAAATGCCCGCGCGAAGGTTGCGGCGGCGAGATAGTCGAGAAGAAATCAAGACGTGGCAAGGTTTTCTACGGATGCAGCAATTATTCGCTCAACAAGTGCACGTCGGCATATTGGTATCCGCCGCTTATCTCCGGCGGTCCCAACGGCGGCAATATGTGCCCGCAGTGCCACAACATCTTGATATTCAAGACGCTCAAGCGCGGCGATCAAATTGCCTGCTCCTCCAAAGAATGCACTTTTGCGCAGGCAGCCTCCGGTCAAGAAGCGCACGCCTGAAGCAATTCTCTATTCTTTAGGAGCGAAGCCGCGCAGCGCAGCCGCAGACACTCAATTTTTGCGCCTGCCAAAACGCACAACGCCTTGCGGGCGGCATGAGGTTGAGCAGTCGTGCTCTCTGACAGCGCTGCAAGACGCCAAGACCAGAAATTAATCAACCATTGAAACCGGCTTGCACGGGCGGTTAAGCTCTTGACCTTCCTGCTTTTTCCCGAGCGCGCCTTGTGCGGCGGGGAACAAAAAGTTTCAGGAAGTCTTCAGATAAAGCACCCGACGGAGTCTCAAACGGTTCTCCAGCGAGTGTTAGAATGTAATCACATTTAGCGGAGTCAGGAGGCTTGAGCCGCCATGTTCGAAAGATTTACCGAGAAGGCCATCAAGGTCATCATGCTCGCCCAAGAGGAAGCACGTCGACTTGGTCATAATTTCGTCGGTACAGAGCAAATTCTATTGGGGTTGATTGGCGAGGGCACAGGGATTGCCGCCAAGACTTTGAAGTCTATGGGCGTCAATCTCAAAGATGCTCGCGTCGAGGTGGAGAAAATCATCGGCCGCGGCTCCGGCTTTGTAGCAGTTGAAATTCCCTTCACACCTCGCGCCAAACGAGTGCTGGAACTGTCCTGGGATGAAGCAAGGCAACTCGGACACAACTACATCGGCACAGAGCACCTGCTCCTCGGTTTGATTCGAGAAGGAGAAGGCGTTGCGGCGCGGGTTTTGGAAAATCTGGGCGTAGATCTGACCAAAGTGCGCTCTCATGTCATTCGTCTTTTGGGAGAGAGCGGAGCCACAACCGCTGGTGGAGCCACTTCCACGAGCACCGGGCGTTCGAAGACACCGACCCTCGACGAATTTGGTTTGAATCTCACACAAGCGGCGCAGGAAAACAGGCTCGATCCTGTGGTCGGCAGAGAAAAAGAGATTGAGCGTGTAATTCAAATTCTCGGCCGCCGAACAAAAAACAATCCGGTTCTCATTGGTGAGCCCGGTGTTGGCAAAACGGCTATTGCCGAAGGTCTTGCCATCCGCATCGCCAACGCCGACGTGCCCGATATTCTTGCAGACAAGAAAATTGTCATGCTCGACATCGGATTGCTCGTTGCCGGAACCAAGTACCGGGGCGAATTTGAAGAGCGCCTGAAGAAGATAATGGACGAGATTCGTGCCGCCGGCAATGTCATGCTGGTGATTGACGAATTGCACACCTTGATTGGTGCCGGTGCCGCAGAAGGTGCTATCGATGCGGCGAACATTTTGAAACCTGCCCTGGCCCGAGGCGAGTTGCAGTGCATCGGTGCCACCACGATGGATGAATATCGCAAGCATATCGAACGTGATGCGGCACTGGAGCGCAGATTCCAGCCGGTGATCATCGATCCGCCGTCGGTGGAAGAAACAATCGAGATTTTGCGCGGACTGCGACCGAAGTATGAAGAACACCACCGCCTGGTGATTTCGGAAGAAGCAATCGATCAGGCTGCCAAGCTTTCCGATCGATACATCAGCGATCGCTATTTGCCGGACAAAGCAATCGACCTTATCGACGAAGCATCGTCTCGCGTCAGGTTGAGAGCGAGCTCTCTGCCTCCTGAAGGCAAAGAGGTGGAGCGCGAGCTGAGAAAGGTTCGCCGCGACAAAGAAATGGCAATCCGCAATCAGGAGTTTGAGAAAGCTGCTTCGCTGAGAGAGCAAGAAACCAAGCTTTCCGAGAAAATCCGCGAGATACAGGCGGCCTGGAAAGCGAAGCAAGAAAGTGAAAAGCCAGTCGTAACCGCGGAAGAAGTTGCCTATGTGGTCAGCTCCTGGACAGGCATTCCGCTCCTCAAACTGACGGAAGGCGAATCGGAGAAATTACTCCACATGTCCGATGTTCTCCACCAGAGAGTGATCGGTCAGGACGAAGCTGTGGAGGCCGTTTGCAAAGCCATTCGCAGGGCGCGTGTGGGCCTGAAGAACCCCAACCGGCCAATCGGCAGTTTCATCTTCTCGGGACCGACCGGTGTTGGCAAGACGGAGCTGGCTAAAGCACTGGCCGGGTATTTCTTCGGCTCAGAGGAAGCGCTCATCCGTATCGATATGTCGGAATTCATGGAGCATCACACCACTTCCAAATTAATCGGCTCGCCTCCCGGCTATGTCGGCTATCAGGAAGGCGGACAGCTCACGGAAGCTGTGCGCAGAAAACCATACAGCGTGGTGCTCTTTGATGAAATCGAAAAGGCGCATCCGGACGTCTTCAACGTCTTGCTGCAGATTCTCGATGACGGCAGACTTTCCGACAGCAAAGGTCGCACCGTCGACTTCAAGAACACAATCATCATCATGACCTCCAACGTGGGCGCCCAATTCATCGACAAAACGTCGCTTACCGTCGGCTTCCAGCAGCAGACGCAGGAAGGGCAGCATCAAGATCGCTACAAGAAGATCAAAGATCTGGTCATGGATGCAATGAAAAAGACGTTCAGACCTGAGTTCTTGAATAGAATCGATGAAATTATGGTCTTCCAGCAATTGACGCGCGAAGAGATAAGAAAGATTGTCGACATCATGTCGTCCGATCTGCAATCGCGCATCAAGGCGCAAGGCATGGAGCTCGTCGTTACAGACGAATGCAAGGACATGATCGCCAAGGAAGGGTACAACCCCGCCTACGGCGCTCGTCCATTGCGTCGCGCCATCCAGCGCTTGCTCGAAGATGCGCTTGCCGAGCAGGTTCTGCAGGGACGCTTCAAAGAGGGCGATACAATCGAAACCGTCCTTGATGGTGAGATCGTGAAATTCGAGAAATCTACCAAGAGCGCGAAAAAAGTAGAGAAGACGGAAAAAGCCGAGAAAGGCGAAAAGGCCGAAAAGCCTGAAAAGGCGGAGAAGGTTGAAAAGCCGGAGAAGCCGGAAAAAGATGGCGGCGACGGCAAGACTCCTGAAGAAGCTGCAGCCTCCAAAAATTGAGGACAGGCTTCTCGCGGACAACGGGCACTCGATGAGAGTGTTGGCTTACCTTGTCGACTGCCTGGTGCGACTCGCATGTGGTGCGGGTGTGCTGTTGTGCTGCCTTATGCGAGTGGTGGTGCTCTGTTATGCGAGTCGTGCTTTTTGCCTGGAAATTTGACCGAAACGATCTTACAGGGACACTTTGACTCTGACTTAGTTTCAGCTATGAGCTGATGATGGAGAGGCGGCTTTTCTCCTGATTTTGGGTGGCAATTAGCGAAAGCATTACTAGGAAAATGAACCTTATAAGGTTCAAAACACTCTGGTTTGGGTGTGTGGCTGAAAGTGCCATGTCTGCATGCGTTGATGGCTTTTTGCCCTTCTTGTCGGCAATTTTCGTTGAACCATATAAGGTTCAAAAACATAGCTGTTTTTCGTGCGGGAGGTAACATAACGTATGAAGTCCATGAATGAATTCATTTGCTGACGGGAGTTTGCATGGTCCGGAAAGCCAGAGTTTTGTCAGGAGCCTTCGCTGATGTGAAAAGCATCAGTGAGCTCAGGCGGAGGCTAAAAGATGAGGGATACAGCATCTTTGAATGGCAGGACGGCCCGGGCGCTTACTACAGCCCTCACAGCCATCCCCACGACGAGTTTATCGTCGTTGCCTCAGGAAACATCGTCTTCACGATTGACGGCCTGGATTATGAGCTTTCCGCTGGAGATGGTTTTGACCTTCCGGCGGGGGCTGTGCATGAGGCCGTAAATAAAGGCAGCCAAGCCGTCAAATACATGATTTGCACGCGTCAGTTGTCCGATTGAGAGGACGTGAAAGAGTTCTTGGCAGACCGCCAATCCGGAAAGTGAGGCGATCCGCGAAGTCACATGCTTTGCGTGAGAAGATCGTTTGTTCGTTGCTTAATGGTTTTTAGCTCGGGGTCATTGAAGCGCGGTTTTAACCAGTCAAAAACCTTCTGGGCGCTGCCTGGGTTGCGGATCGCTTCGCGCAGATTCAATTTATTGCCGACGATCGAGGCCAGCACAATGGGCTTGTTGCCTGCAGCGTCCACGCCAGCCGCCAGCATCTTTTGATTGACATTGTCCATGACACTTGTGCCGATCGTGCGCACATTGTTGTGCCGGAACACCGGCACCAGATCGGCGAATTCAGGAACCGCCTTGTGTACGTGATTAGGATCGAGAAAGGCCGTATGAAAACGCCTCAAATTCAAGCCGATTTCTTTGCCTTCATCGGTCAGTGCGGTTAAGGGGCGAAGCCTGTTGATTTCGGTAACCCATGTAACTGTGTGTCCCTGGTCTTGCAACGCCTTTTTCATTGCTTTTCCCATATAGGGTGCAGCTTCAACTACCAAAACTTCCCGGTGAGGAAGCAGGCGCGCCAATTTACCGCGACTGAAAACGACGGCAGCAGTTGCTGCTGCTGCACCGGCTAGAGCAATGCCTGTTTCGACCGGGTGCTCATATGCGGTGCGCCACAGCGAAGACGGCTCTTCTTCAAGCTTTTTCTCAGGCTCTGATTCCAGGGCGTGGAGTGGTCGTTCTAATGGCTCAACCATCGGAAGAAAAACTGTTTTTGGAGGAGGTGGTGCCGCTCAGGGTTACCCTTGAGGATTAGCTATCTTACCCTACGTTTTTTCGAACGTCAGTGGGAGGACTACGTGTCGAAGCTTAAACCAATCCATCCGCTCGCATTCGACGATCGAGCCTGCCCCGTGCACAGAGGTGTGCCTTCCAAAACCATGTTCTGACGTGGACTAAGGTCCAGAGGTCCAGCTTTATAAACTATATAGCCCAGTAAGAGCGCGCATAACAAGGAATGCCGCGATATGTAAAACGAAGCATAAGCCTGCCGGATATCGGCAGATATCCGCAAGGAAACCTTGCCGAAAAGAGGTAGTCCAGTGTGTAATTGCGTTGCAAATCCAATTTCAACTGGACTGAAGAATGATCATACCGATTCTTGGTG
>DATNRC010000038.1:0-11090 GCA_036703705.1 Candidatus Obscuribacterales bacterium | reverse complement strand
AGCCTTACGGCATCGTAATTTCCCCCAGCATATGAGTGGCTGGAAGGCGCCATGGGAATATTCCCATTGACAGTCAAATTCCAGAGGAATATGTATATAGACAGGCACGACCACCTGGGTACATATTGCCCCTTTTGAGGAGAGAAGCCGCATGGGCGGAGAAACAGGGCCTGAGCCCAATTTTATGCAATTCACCGGCGACCAGGGGAATGCCCGTCAAGGCCAACCCGAGCGACAAATGCAGGGGCCGGATTATTTCCAATGGAACGGTGTTCAAAGGGGCGACGGCAACCTGAGCCAGCAGACGTGGGATGACATATTCCGCATGCAGCAGGGCGACCGGGCGATGAACCCGCAGTACATGTTCCCCTCTGATAAGCAGGGCTACCCAATCATCAATTACGGCCAGGTCTTTATCATGAACTGCGGTTGCTGCAACGGCATGGACTACCGTCGCGGCGACATGGATTTCGCCACGCGCCAGGCCATGCAAATGCGCAGAGCGTACGACGATACATATATGAGTCCGAGCCAGCGCTGGGCGATGGCCCATGGATACAATCCTAATGCTGCCGCAGAAGCGATGGCCATGTATCAGCAGCAAATCATGGCCGCCCAGATGGACCAGGCTCTCTGGAATCGAGCTTACAGCCCGATGGTTTATCAACAGCCCGTGCCCTTCTTCCAGGGCATGAACAGCGACACGTCATATGTCAACGGCGGCTGGAACGGCTACGAGTCATATCAAAATCGCCAGCGGGTCCCCGGCTCCTGGGGCTCCAACAATCCTATGATCTTCGATGATTGCTGGGGCACCGGACCAAGCAGCCGCAGCGATGGCAGGCAGCTTTTCCTCGACATACTCGATCGCGGCTTAGCGGGCACCAACGCTATCATGCGGGCCAAGAAAGGCGGTCAATTCTTCATCCCCTTCCCCAATCGCCAGCAGCAATGGGGATGGAATCAGGGCTGGAATAACGGCTGGAATAACGGCTGGAACAACGGCTGGAATCAGCCGCATTTTCAAGTCTTCCAACCGCCGATGGATAGCGACACCAGCTACATAAACGGCGGGATGAACGGTTACGAGTCATATCAGAACAGAACGCGTGTGCCCGGCTATTCGAACTGGCCGGGGCGGGACGGCTCCTACTCCAGCGCTGGCATGTCTGATCAGGATTTCCTCCTTGGGCTCATCGATCGCGGCTTGGCCGGAGCCACATCAATCATCTACGCCGACAAGATGGGCAGCAACAACGGACCATGGAACTACAACGATCCTCGCTTCCGCGGCAACCAGCGCCTTGATCCGAGGAGCCAGGCATTTGCCGGAATGATGCGACCGCCGGCAAGCATGCATCCAAACAGCCAGGCCTATCGAGGCTGGTTGCGCGATCATGGCTGGGGCTAAGCAGCGGTTCCAGGCAATTGAAATTCTCGAAGGGCGGTGCATGCATCGCCCTTCGCCATGGCATAGCGCCTTCACTTGCCAATGCGGGAGAGATTGAAAAACTTGCCGCCGTCTTCTGGCGTAAGCACCTGCATCTCGACGTGGAAGACGCGCCGCAAAGTTTCCGCCGTGAGAACACACTCCGGATCTCCGTCTGCCGCGATAATGCTTGCTTGAGCCGGCCGTTTTTCCAGTATTGCTATCCTCGTGCCGACACGATATGCGAAGTTGAGATCGTGCAGCACCGCAATGATGGCAATGTTCTTCTTGCTCAGCGAGCCGATAAGCTCAAGCAATTCGAGCTGATGCTTGAAATCAAGATGCGATGTCGGTTCATCAAGCAAAAGGAAGGACGGCTTTTGCGCCAGAGCCATGGCAATCATGGCGCGCTGACGTTCGCCGCCGGATAATTCCCCCAGCATCTTTTCCTCGAGTCCTTCAAGACCGGTGGCGGCAATCGCTTCCTCAAGCGCGCCTTCATCTTCTTTGCTTGGCTGCCACTGCCACCAGTTTTGGTGCGGGTTTCTGCCCAGCGCAATGAGCTCCTTCACGGTCAAAACCAGAGATTGTGAAAATTGCTGGGGCACGTAGGCGACATATTTGGCGAATTCACAGGGAGTAAATGACCAGATGTCCCGGCCGCCCAGATTTACAGAGCCGGACATCGGCTTGAGCAGGCGGGCAAATGTCTTGAGCAAGCTCGATTTGCCGGCACCATTGGGCCCGGCTATGACCAGCACTTCACCCTGCGTCACGCAGAGCGCAAGCTTTTCTGCGACCGGCGAGGCAAAGCCGACAGTAAGTTCGGAGCATGAAAGCTTCAATGCGCAAGACAAATGACTTATCCTCGATTGCTCCCTGAGTTAGACTGAGGCCGTTCCATTGAAAATTCAACCGTCCTCCAGTTGATCCATCCGGCAGCTCAGGTGAGCCCCCGGGCGGAAAGAGCAGCTGTCGTCCTCATGATCTCTTGGATGGCGTCGCCCGCGCGTTCGCACTCCTCGATCGTATTGAAACGGCCGGCAGAGATTCTCAACGAGCCGCGAGCTTCCCTGTCGGGGAGCTTCAGAGCGCGCAGGATATGCGAAGGCTCGATGATTCCCTTATGGCATGCCGATCCGCTCGAGACACAGATATTCTTAAGATCGCAACGCATGACCAGACCCTCGCCTTCGGCACCGCTCACCGTAATGCTGAGGTGCCCGGGTATGCGCAAATCCAGCGATTGCGGGCCGGTGATTTTAACGCCGTCGATCACTTGCAGTTTTGACTTCAATACATCGGCCATGGCGCGGAGATGCTTTTCTGTTTCCGGCAATTCCTGGCGGGCAAGCTCAGCCGCTTTGCCGATGGCGACGATGGCCGGCAATGCCTCTGTGCCCGGCATCAGCCCCATCTCCTGCCCGCCACCAAATGCGGTGGGCATCAGATTCTCCCCTTTGCGCAAGAATAATATGCCGATCCCTTTGGGCGCATAGAACTTGTGTCCGGACAGCGACAAAGCGGCTACGCGAACCGTCGAAACATCGAGCGGCAATTTGCCGGGCATCTGCACCGCATCGGTATGAAAAAAGACTCCCCTGTTAAGCGCCAGCTCAGCTATCTCGCCAATCGGCTGCAGCGAGCCTATCTCGTTGTTTCCCCACATGACAGAGATGATGCTTGTCTCAGGCGTAATCGCTTTTTCAAGCTCATCCATGCGCACAATGCCTTCGGCGCTGACGGGGAGATAGGTAACCTTCCAGCCATTTGCCTCAAGATATTGCGCCGGGCCCATCACGGATGGATGCTCGATTTGAGACGTGATGAGGTGGCGCCCCATGCCGTTTGCCTCCGCAAAGCGTGCTCTGCCAAGTATGGCCGCGTTGTTGCTGTAGGTCCCGCAGGGGCTGAAGTAAATCTCCTCCGGCGAGGCGTTGAGCAATGCAGCAACGCGCTCTCTCGCCAGTTTAAGAGCGTCGGCCGCTTTTTTGCCTTTGGCGTGCGCGGAGGAAGGATTGCCGAAATGCTGAGCCATGTAGGGAAGCATTTCGTCGATGACTTCCTGGCGGACTTGAGTGGTGGCGCTGTTGTCGAGATAGATGGACATAATACTTCGCTTCACGCTTTAAAAAAAACTGCAAATCATGGTAACACGTTCGTCGGCCAGGCTGTAGAATGCAGTCTTCATGATTCGCATTGTCTGCCCATGCTAACCGTCTCGGAATCCAAAATTCAGCTGGCGAGCACCAATTGCGTGCCCTTGCGATTAGTGGCTCTTGCCGCCACAGTCCTCTTTGCTTTTGCGCTTTCTTTATGCGTGGGCGAAATCTGGGTCAGTCCGACAGAAGCCTGGCGCATTCTGACAAGTCCTGCCGACTCAAGCATGCTTCCCGCCGGTCTCGCCGACATCTTATGGCAAATTCGCCTGCCCAGATTGCTGATTGCCACCGTCATCGGTATCGCCCTTGCAGTCTCGGGATACCTTCTGCAGGCTCTTTCCCACAATCAATTGGCTGACCCCTATCTGACGGGAGTTTCAAGCGGCGCAGGACTGGCAGTAGCGCTTGCCATGATGGCGGGATTCGACTTCGGGCTTGTGCCTGTGGCGGCATTTTTGGGCGGGCTTGTGGCAAGCCTTGTAGTCGCGCTGATGGCTCGCCGGGCAGGCGGGCTCTCCGTGACTCGCCTCCTTTTGTCCGGAGTGGCGCTCTCTTCAGTCTGCGGCGCGCTCATCACATTGATCATCACGCAAACAAACAGTCTTGCACAGACTCAAGGTCTCGTCTTCTGGCTGGCAGGCGGCATTGCCGGACGCAGCTGGGAAGAGCTCGCTGGTGCCGCCATTTATACAACAATCGGCGTTGTCATTGTGTTGCTCATGAGCAAGCAAATTCGCCTTCTCTCTCTGGGGGAAGAATCCGCCCAGGCGCTCGGATTGAGCGTTCAGCGGGCACAATGGATTTTGCTTGCCACAGCTGTCTTGATGTGCGGCTCCGCTGTCGCCATATCTGGTATCGTCGGCTTCGTGGGCCTGATGGCGCCTAATATGGCGCGCACCTTGTTCGGGCGCGACGAGCGCGCGCAGATCGTGGCTTCTGCGCTAATAGGAAGCTTGCTTGTTGTCATTTCCGATCTGGCAGCACGCACGCTGGGGCAGGGACAGGAACTGCCGCTCGGTACGCTCCTTGCGCTCATCGGCGGGCCATTCTTCTTGTGGCTCGTAGGCAGGCGGCGCGGCGAGGAGTTTTGATTCGCCTCTCAATCTGGAGCAGATGCTGCCACAGCTTTCGCATTCCTCTTTCGAAAAGCTCTGATTCCTCTTTGTAGATGATTCTGGGTCTCGACTTGGCGTAGTCTTCCAAGAGGCTTCCTTCCTCGGATTGCCTGCTTACTTCGCTTTGCGGAACATATTGAAGATGAAGGAGAAGAAGCCGGGAATGCGGCCGAAGAAAGAGCCGTGCAAAAATTTCAAGCCGCCGCGTACTGTTTTGACCCGAGGCTGCCCATAGGGGAACCACCACATACGGTGCGGACCACCGGCCGCGTCAAGATTTATATGCTTGATGTTGACGAGATCGATCAAGCCGAATGTGGAATGGCTCCTGCCAAATCCGCTCTTCTTGAGACCGCCCCACGGGAGCTGCGGTGACGCATGCGAGAAGAGGCAGTCGTTGATGAGCACCGTGCCCACATTGAGATCGCGCCCGATTGCTTCTGCTCTCGGAAGATTCTTCGTCCAAACGGACCCAGTAAGTCCAAATTCACTGTCATTCGCCAGCTCAACCGCTTCGTCTTCCGTCTCCACAATCATTATCGGCAGGACAGGACCGAAGCTTTCGCGGCGCATGATGTCCATGTTGTGATTGACATTGACGAGAACAGTCGGCTCGAAGAAAAATCCTCCCAGGTCATCGCGCCTGTTGCCGCCGGCAATAACAGTGGCCCCCATCTCCCGCGCCTGCTCGACGTGATCGATCACTTTCTCCAATTGGATTTCATCGATAAGAGGACCGACATCCACGGTCGGATCTGCCGGATTGCCGAGCTTGAGAGATTTGGTGTATTCCACGATTTTGTCGATCAGCTTCTGATTGTTCTTTCCTTTGAGAATGTACAAGCGCTCAATGGAGGCACATGCCTGTCCCGCATTGGTGAATGCGCCCCAGGTGATCCCTCGCGCCGTCCACTCAAGCGGCGCATCCGGCAACACAATCGCCGGATCCTTGCCGCCCAGCTCGAGAGTAAGTGGTGTCAAATTCGGTGCCGCTTGCGCCATCACCTTGCTGCCGCCCTCGACGGAGCCGGTGAAGACCAGCTTGGCGAGACGGCAATTGGAAAGAGCCGCTCCCGTTGTGCGGTCGCCCGTAACCACACTTACGACCCCTTTCGGGAAGCCTGCCTGCTCGAACAATTCGCCAATCTTTATGCCGATGAGAGGCGATTTCTCAGATGGTTTCAGAACCACTGTATTGCCTGTCATCACTGCCATGAGCATCGTCATCATGGGAATGGCGAAAGGATAATTCCATGGCGCGATGATGCCGACAACACCAAGCGGCTCAAAGGTGATGATGCTTTGTTTGCTGGACAGGAGCGGATTCGTCAAGTGGATAAGCTGGTCTTTCAAAGTCCGTTCGGCGTTGTCGCACAACCAGACGCACGTATCAAGCGGACCAGTCAGCTCCGCCAGATAGCTCTCAACCAGCGGCTTTCCGACTTCTTTGCAAATCAGCTGCGCAAGCTCATCCGCGCGCGCCTCGATGATTTTGCGCAGGGCGCGGATTCTCTTGGCGCGCTTGTGGAAATCCGTCAATTGCCAGGTCTGAAACGCGCTCCAACTCTCTTTGACAGCTTCCTCGACCTGTGCCGGCCCCAGGATTGGGACCTCGCCAAGAACTTCTTTGGTGGCGGGATTGATGGAAAGAAGCGTTGCTGTTTGACTTGTGACCATGGGCTCGCGAGAAAGAAGTGCCAAAAAACTGATGGACGAGCATATTACATTGTAAACCGTAAACGCCCGCCAGCTAACTACAACCATTCACTTCGGAAGGCGCAATGCTAAAGCGGTGTTTCCTCTCTGAAACCATTTGTGCGACAGGATTAATGCGGAAGCGGCATACTTTCCAGCCCGCCGGAAGGTAAGTCGAGCAAATCACGCCGCGGTCCTCATGAAAAGCTGAAAAGCCGAAATTTTATGGCCAATTTGCCATGACGTCTTGCCCTACTGGCTCTTCGGCAGAGCCGCTCCTTCTGTCAAGCGACTTATGGCTTCGTTGGCTGCTGTTTGCTCGGCTCCCGAAAGACCGGCTGAGAGGCTCAATTGGTAGCATTTGATCGATCCTGAGGCATCGCCGATGCGTTCCAGCGCCCGGGCTAAATTGTATGTTTGCTCCGGCGATTGCGAGCCGCCGCCGCTCAAGAGAACAGCCGGCTCGGCGGCGTTTTCTGCTTTGGCGATTTCTGAAAGAACGACATAGGCATTGAGATTGCCCGGCTCTTCGGCGATGGCGGCTGAGATTTTGTTCTTGGCGTCGGCCAGCCGGTTTTCATTAAGAGCCAGCATGGATGCCGAGATCAAGGCTTCGGTGTCTTTGCTGTTCATATTGATTGCTTTTTGCGTCAACTCCTGAACAAGGCGCAAATTGTAGGTTGGCGTCTTGGGCACACTTCTTATGCGTGCTTCCAGCGCCAGTGCCGCAGCATCGAAACCATGATGGTTGCCTGCTTCGCGTGCCTCGGCAATGGCATCCTCGTAGCGCCCCTTCTTCAGATAGGCATCGGCAATGGTCAAATGCGCGGTCGTCAAATTGTTGTTGCCGGCAAGAGCCTTCTGCAGCAAGTCGATTGCCTGATCGAGATCGCCTTTTTGATAATGCGCTGTCCCGCTGGCTTTCTCCCAGAGGAAGTCTGCGATCTAATGATGCGCATTTTTATCACATTCAGGATATCGCATTGCCGTCTCTATCGTTTCGTATCGATTTGCGCCGCTCACTGATTTCACTTAGACTGTATTTTCAGCACTGGCTGGCATTCTAGTGAAAAATTCTGGTGAAGGATTAGCGTGAACGGAATTGCAGCGACTGATATCTGGCAGAAAGTTCTATTTGCCGGTTGTTGCGTCTTAATTCTCTTTGCGCCAGGGGCGGCTCCAGCCCGGGCAGAACGCACAGGGCCGAGCGGCGAACCACTGCGATTGGCGCAAACACCCTCAAATAAGCTGGACCAGCTTTATGCCAAGGGCGAGCGCTATTATATGCTCAAGCGTTATGGCGAGGCGGCCAGCTATTTGCAAACGGTCATCTCGACAGATGATAAGCATGCACGCGCGCATAACCTTCTCGGCAAGATTTATCACCGCCAGGGTAAGCTCGACCTGGCGCGGGCTCAATACGAAAAGGCGCTCAATGCGGATTCACGGCTTATTGAGGCGCGCTACAACCTCGGCGTCTCTCTTTTTGATGAGGGCTTATATAAGGAGGCAGAACGGGCATTTGAAGACGCTGTGGCACGAGAGCCCAGAAATTCGGAATATCAATACAATCTCGCCCTGACCTACGATAGGCTGGACAAAAAGGAAAAGGCGTTAGAGGGATTCCAAAAGGCGGTCAAGCTCGATCCTGACAATGCCGAAGCTCACTACTGTCTGGGGCGTGCGTATTATCAAACGCGGCAGCTTGAAAAAGCGGTCGAGGAATACAAAATAGCGATGGGACTGAAGGCGAATTATGTCGAGGCTCACAATAACCTTGGTGTCGCATATGGTGACCTGGGCAAATATCCCGAGTCGATAGCCGAATTCCAAATCGCGCTCAAAATGAATCCGGACTACCCTGAAGCGCAGCGCAACCTCGGCTACGCGCAGGCGCACACCAGTCTTGGCATCACGTACTTTAAACAAGGCAACAGCAAAAAGGCGTTTGAAGAATACAGAAAAGCTTTGAAGATCGATCCTGGTTTTGCAGATGCTCATTACAACCTGGGTGTCTATTACCAGCAGCAAGGGCAACTAAATCAGGCCGTCGGGCACTATCAGGCGGCGATTAAGTACGATCCGAAAAACGCTCTTGCGCACAACAACCTCGGCGCTGCCTATGCACGGATGGGCAAACTCGATCTGGCGGAAGCGGAGTACAGGCAGGCACTGAAACTGCGCCCGGACTACAGGGAAGCGAAAGAGAATCTTCTGGCGCTGCTTCGCACTCAGGGGCGACCGGCCGACGATCGCGGCGCCGAAGCGCCCGGCAGTCCTTAGATTAAGAAGTCTCGCAAGTAGAACTTAGTATTGCCAATCGCCGCTCAGCAGCACCTTCTCTTTATATTTCAAAAGATCCTCGAACAAAATTCGACGATGCCTTCCAACCATGCCAAGAGAATCAAGCTCTCCTGCAGATGGAAGCAGAAGAGGATAGGCGCAGACTGGCTGCCAGTGGTATAGACATTGAGACTCCGTTTGCTCCTCGATGAGAACTGCGAGTCCAAATGGCTCGCCGACCGGCTGAGGAAATCCGGTCACGATGTGGCGTGCCTGAAAGACCTGGCCGCAAAGGGTGTCGTGGACGAAGCCGTCCTCTATGTCGCCAAACAGCATGATCGGGTCCTTTATACCAGAGACCGGGAATTCGTCGAGAGAGCCAGCCGCGCCGGTGAGCACAGCGGCATCATCCTGGAATTCCTGACGGACACTCCCAGGGACATGACCGTACAGCAAATCGTTGATGCACTCAAGAGCATCGAAAAGCGATACGCCGATTTCAGCAATCAGCTGATCATCATAAACAGCTTCAAACGATCCTGACCAGCAAGGCAGCGATAGCGTCATCTCGACGGGACAGGCTCTTTGACAGCATCGTGCCGGGGCTCTTTTGCTGCTTCAACCGCTGCTCCGGAAGCGCGGTCCGAATCAGCCACGGATTCCCTGCCGGCAGCAATTTCGATTGGGTAGGAAATCAAGACTTTTTTGTTCTTAGCATTCTTGGGCGGGTGCGCGATTACGCAGACGTATTCGCTGCCATTTTTCGCTGCTTCCGATGTTGCCTGCTCCGCTCCAGAGTTTCGCAAGGCATTGCTGCGAAACTTGAGCGCACCGATTTCGTTGGCTAAAAGTCCGGAAGCGATCACTTTCGCATTCGCCAGGGGAACAGGAATGGAGTCAAATATGGGCTCTACTCCAAGACCGCTGCCCTTCACGATCGTCAAGCGAGAATTGGGCTCCGCGCCTTTAATGAAGATTGAGGGGCTGTTTTTAGCAGGTCGCACCGTAAGCGTTGAGCTTACTGGCACAATTCGCGACGGCGGCTCTGGTTTGACTGTTTTGTGCTGCATCAAATATTGCTTGAATGGTATTGAGATTCTCTCCTTGAAATTGCGAATGTCTTTGGCTCCGTGAAAGTCAAATCCTTCCCCTGACTGGAACGTATAACTGTTGACGGCGATTTTGTAATCTTTCCTGCGCTCGAGCGGCCGCCATCGTCCGCTCTCCTCCTCAGCCAGAGCGAAGATAACCCGCCCCCCGCGTGCACGCGATGGGTCATAGGCGAATTTGACACCATGCACGTCGAGAAAATGACCGCCCAGACCGGCATTGACACTGTGCTCCAGCACGCGCCGGATGCATTCACCGTCTACGGTGGCAAAGGTAAGGCGATTGTCGAAAGGCAAAATTTCTTCTACCTTTTCCAGAGTGACTGGACCTTGTTCGATCCGTCCTCTGATTCCGCCGCGATTGTGAAAGCTTATCTGCACACCATATTCCTTGCCCGCCTCAAAAAGAGCATCGCATATCAGATTGCCGATAGAAGAGTCCCACGGCATGCGGGTCCAGCGATTGTCGAAGGCCGCTTCTGCATTGGCGACGAGTGTGTTTCGCAAAGGCAAAAGAGGCTTGACCTTCTCAGCGATGTATTCCTTGAGGTCCGGCTCTTCTCTAATTCTGTCCGTTACGTTGATGAGGCTGTATTTGGTGTCTTTGGGAATGAGCCGGCCTTTGTTGTCGAATGCCAGATCGAGCTTTCCTAAAGCCCGCCCATATGAGCCTGTTTGCACTACATATGTTGGTCCGCCGCTTTCATGCTCGATGACAATCGGCTTATCCAGACGGGTATGACTGTGCCCGCCGATGATGGCATCGGCTTCAGGAAGAGCTCTGGCTAATTGCTCCTCGAGGTCTACTCCGCAATGCGTGACGAGAATTATTTTGTTGATTCCCATCTTGCTCAGACGTTGTACTTCTTGTTTGATTGGCTCAATCCAATTCTTGTCCGCTTGTTTGACTTTTACTCCGCCCAGGCTCAGCGACAGCCGCTCGAGCTCCGGTGTCATGGCTCCGACAAAAGCCACCTGTTGTCCATTAATCTTGCGTATCGTGGAGGGCTTCACCAGCTCGTTGAGGGCCGGGTGTTCGCTGCAATCGAGATTGGCGGAGATTATCTCAAAACGTGCTTTCTTGAGTTGGGCAGCTAAATTATCGGCTCCGTCATCGAATTCGTGATTGCCTATGGTGTAGATGTCATAGCCCATTTTGTTGAGAAGATTTACCTCTACCTCGCCGTGGTAGTGAGTGAACAGGGGAGTGCCTTGAAACATATCGCCGGCATCTATGACAAGAGTGTTCGGGTCCTTTGCTCTTATGGAGCGAATTAAATGACCCAGTCTGGCTAAA
>DATNRC010000037.1:0-9140 GCA_036703705.1 Candidatus Obscuribacterales bacterium | reverse complement strand
CACCAAGAATCGGTATGATCATTCTTCAGTCCAGTTGAAATTGGATTTGCAACGCAATTACACACTGGACTACCTCTTTTCGGCAAGGTTTCCTTGCGGATATCTGCCGATATCCGGCAGGCTTATGCTTCGTTTTACACTTTCGCTCGCTTGAGCTGATTTTGTCGATACTAAAACCAATAGTAAGTGGCGCGAGAATGAGAGATGGCAGGTTTCCCCAGGTTTTTAGCCCGCTTCGTCCTGCCATCTCTGCGGCCAATCCGCCAGCGCGGTTGGACTGACTGTCGTTACCGGGCGGAATGCTCCACCGACCGAGTGCATGGCGAGGACGCTTGCCTGCCATGCACCGAATTGGTCTTGCCAGGGTTTATTCACCGAGCGCGAGAAGGAGCATCGCGCCTACGCCGGCGGCCATGAAGAGCAGCTGCACGAGAGAGTGCGAGTCGGTTGCCTTCAGAACGCGCGGCAGAAGAGCACCGGCAGCGATGTAGATGAAAGCGCCGGCGGCAATGGGGGCAACAAAGGCGGAGAAACCGGCGATGCTCGCTCCCAGCCCAAGCGCCAGAACGACGCCCACGACGGAGGCTAAAGCGCTGAACAGATTCCAGCGAATGGCCTGCTTGGGCGTGAAGCCGGAATGCACGAGCACTCCGAAGTCACCCACCTCAGTCGGCACTTCATGCAGCATGACGGCGAGCGTAGTCGCCAGACCGGTAGCCGGGCTGACGAGATAAGCCGCACCGATTGCCACACCGTCGATGAGATTCTCCAGTCCGTCCGCCATCAGGCTCAGATAGCCTACGCGGTGCGACTCGTGAGGCTGCCCGCACTCATGGCGGCAGTGCAGGAGATGCTCGACGATGTAAAACAGGAAGATGCCTGCGATGACGAGCAGAGGCGCGGTGAGCCCGCTTCCCAGCTCTTCGAAAGCCTCGGGGATGAGGTGCAGGAAGGCATTGCCGAACATCGCGCCCGCAGCCAGGCTCACCAGAGGAATGATGAACCGCTTGAGCAAGTCAGGCTTGAATGCCAGCGTGGCGATGCCGATAAGCGAAATGGCGCTCACGGCAGCCGCGCTCATGAGGGCGTAAATCCAGAGTGTTTCCATAGCGGGTCTCCGATAATTGGCACAGCGGTTCGAAACCTCGAATCGCTGTCTGGGCGGACACAAAACTGGGGCAGAACAACATCTCGCCGCCTGGACGGAGATGCAAAGTTGCTCGATGGAGGTTAGGTACTAACGGATGCCTAGTTGCCTGTGTTCGCGAGGGTTAAAGATGTCAGGAATGGTTCGTATCCTAGGCCTGCGCCACTCAAAAACCAAGCTGGGAGCGACCACTGGCTAAATGAGTTCTCTCGCCAGGTTGCCATGGCTTCGGGCTTTCAGGGCGCGAAATAGCACAAATGGCAAGAATTTCCAGACTTTAATGGTTAGCGCGAATCACGCTAGCGGCTCGCGCGGCGAGCCAAGTGTTAAGTAACGCCAATCGGAAGGCTGCCTCTTGGCAGGGTTATATGTCACGTTTTGCCGCTTTGGCAGCCAGTTGCGCGCGTACATTGAGGCGGTTTGCCAGCATGCGCAGAAACTTTTGCCCGCCTTCCCCATGCAAATGAACAGGGTCGCAAAAATCGCTTCTGTCGAAGAGACCATCTTTGTTGAAATCAATGACCAGGGCTCCGTGTTTTGAGGCAATTGCATGCAGGCGCCTCAGATAAAGAGCGTAAATGCCATCAGGCAAAATGGCGAGGTTTTCCGGCAAAAGCGGCATGTTTACGAATACGACGCGCGATCCCTTTTGTTTAGCCAAATCGAGAAAGCGCTCGACGTAAGTGCACTGCCGCTCGAAGAGCTGCTCCTTGAAAGGGCGGTACCGCATTTGGTATTCCTTGCTGTTGTCCGCGAATGCGGCCATGCCGAGAGCGTGTTTTCGATTGTAGGGCGCCACCATCCATTGTCCGGGCGCTGTATCCTCCGGCAGATTGCCCTTCGCCATTTTCAGGATCGCCTGCGGCGTTTGAATGGTGTCAAATTTGGTGCCCATTAGCTGATTGATCGCCCAACGGCACAGCGAATGTTGCAGCGCTTGCAGATCAAAACGTTTCTGGTAAATGTAAATCCACTTGTTGAGCTGATTTTCGACGTTCGCCCAGAATCGCTTTTTCTCCGGAAGGACGTCGTCCGGAGCCGCGACCTTTTGCAAATAATGAATGGTTTCCGAGTCGCACGGATCTTGGAAAGAACTGTCGACGAGGTCTCGCGGTGCGATGCCCCAGACAATGAGTGGTTGTTGATCTTTGCGCAGCAAGAATTTTGACAGCGCGTAGGCGTCCGATGCCATCTGTCCGCCGATGGCAAATGAAGCCGTTCTGATCGGGCGTTTGAGCTTCTCGGACATTACCTTCTCAAAATAGGCGGAATGATGATGGCTGACCGCATCGAGCGTGCGCTGGAGAAACGTGGCATCGCTGTCATTGATGACGGCAAGCATGAGCGACGAACCGAAAAAGATGATGTCGGGCGCCCCTTGATGGGCTTTGCAATCTTTTGCCGCCCAGTAAGCCCAGCTGCGATTGGGTGTTGCAAACGGATCCGGTTTGTAAAAAGCCGCTGCTGCCAGGTTTATGACTGCCAACAAGACAAGGCCCGCAAGCGCATAGCTAATAACGAGATGCCCCCGCCGCGGCTTGGCGGTGGCCGGAACTGTTGGCGTTTGTATCTTCGCATGCGTTGTCAGCATGTGCTCTTTCCGAGGCATTGCCCGCCTTAAGGCGCCCAAATGATAACCTGGGCTCCCAAGGCTTTGCCTGGCAATAAATTCATGACAAAACGGCTTCCTTCCCCTTTAATTAGCTATGGAATCGTCGACCAGCTAATACCCACCAGTGTTTATAGCGTTATGGCCTTGATGAAAAAATGATCATTTAGTGTGTCAACGCGCTAATGTACTTTTGACCATGCTTAGTTAGGGGAACAATAGACAAGGAGATCCTGACAAGCTCCAACGCCGTGGGTGGCCAATGAATCAGCAGCAAGACCTTCGCATAGGCGAACTGCTGGTTGAGATGGGTTTTCTCAGACCAGCAGACCTCGATGAGGCAATCAATATCGCACAGCAGACCCGACTTCCTCTTGGAAGTGTTCTGGTTATGTCGGGCAACCTCACCGACAAAGAGCTGAGAGCGGCTCTCCTCGGGCAGTCGCTTTTGAAAGACGACGTCATTTCAAAGCAGGATATGTTTTCCGTCATGCGCACGGTGCGTGAGCGGCATGTCTCTTTCGAAGAGGCGATGAAGCTTTTGGAAGGCGTTACCGTCGCGCCTCGGGAAACCAACCGCCTTGGCGAGCTGGTTCTGGCTGCTGGGTGGGTCTCGCAAGAACAGCTTGATGAAGCTCTTACTACCGTGGAGTCAAGCGGATTGCCACTGGGTCGTGTTCTTGTCTTGACTGGACTGATCTCAGAAGGGGCGCTCAAGACAGCCATTGATATGCAAGTCGCAATACGAGACGGCAGCGTGTCCCGTGACGAGGGCATAGAGAAACTTCACGGCACATCGAGCCAATTGTCTGTTGCTCGAACAAGCAGGCAGATGGCTGCACCGGCATTGGACAAAATTCTTCGCCTTGGTGATTTCTTCGTCAAAGCCGGTGTTATAAGCGAAAGCGACATGCTCAACGCGCTGGAAGTGGCCTTGACGAGCCAGAAGAGAATCGGCGAGGTGCTGCTCCAATTCAACCTCATCACCTCCACATTGCTTGAATCAGCGCTTGAATTGCAGCATTTGGTTCGCACTCGGATGATTCGTCCCGATCAGGCGATCACGGCGCTGCAGAATGTTTACTTCCACCAGATGACAATTCATCAGGCTCTCGGCATAAACGATCCCGATCAGTTTATTGCTCAGATGATGGGCCAAGCGCAGACGCAATCTACAGGTGTTCAACAGGCGGATCCACAGCAAACTGCGGTGGCACCGGCGGCGCAGGCCCAGGACGCTGCACCAAGTGCGGTGCCCGTGGGCGAAGCTGCTTTGAGTGAAACTGCAGGTCAGCTGAATGCCCAACAGATGGATCCAGGCGGTGCTGTGCCTGCCGCTCCTCAGCTTTCGATGCAACCCACTACTCAGTATTACGAGGCGGCGCAATCGACACAACAAGGGGCTTTTGCTGATGCGCAGCTCGGCGATCGGGCTGCCGCCGGACTGGGACAATGGACAGGCTCTCAGGCTGCCGCCTTCCATGAAATGCCTGCCGCTCAAACACGGGCTGAGCAGCCGCAAACGACGCAATCTCAGGCTGTGCAAATGCCGTACATGACAATGCCGGCTACGCAAGCACCGCTTCAGGAAGCGGCTCCCATGCAAGCGCAGGCCGATCAGATTCCGTCAGTGCCCGCGGAAGCGCCCATGCCAGCGCAGGCCGATCAGATTCCGTCAATGCAAGCAACACCCGCGGGAGTGTCTATGCAAGCGCAAGCGGATCAGCTTCCATCAATGCAAGCGCCGCCTGTGCCGGCACCGACAGGGGCTGTCGAGCAGCAAATGATAGCCCAGTCGGCGCCAGTCGTTGGTGCCGCAAGTATGGGTTACGGCGCAGCTTCAGGGTCAGTAGCGCCTGGCGTCACGACTTCCACGGAGACGGCGGTTGTCGTTGCTCAGGAAATGGCAATGCAACCAAATATGCCACCAGGTGCAGCTTATGCCAGGACACAGCCCGCAATTGGCGAGGGCGACGGGCAGAGTGTTGCTGCCCAAACTGCGCCGGTGACATACCCCACCGAAGCAGCCAATCAGCCTCCGTACAATCCGCCAATGCAGCCTATGCCCGTTACGACAGGCGGTCCGGGACAGGAAGAGCGGCAGGAGCTGATGCTCAAGCCTTATGGTGAGACCGATCAGCAGCAGCCCAACCCGGGAATGATTGGTCTGTCACAACTCCTGCGCGTAAGCGGTATTGTCACTCAAGACGATATAGACAAAGCTATTCAAGAGGCGCTTACCGACTCGGTATTGCTTCATCAAATCTTGAACGCCTCGGGCGTGGCCGATCCGATCACATTGAGAGCTGCATATGATGCGCATCGCATGGTGCTCGACGGGCATCTCGCCTTCGAGCATGCGATGATTGCGCTCGATTATTGCAAGCGCGGCAAAGTCAGCCTCTATGAGGCATTTCATCAATTGGGCTGGCTTAAGTGATGAGGACACGATTGATAGCGATGACTTCAGGTGATTTTTCACCTGTATCGAAGGGCGCCAGCGGCTGTTGAATTTGCGGCGTGTCGCATGATTTAAGATGCCAATCCTGCACCTTGAGGAGACGGCACCTCTTTAGGCTCCAGCTGTCTAGGCGGCACCTCATTAGGCGGCGCCAAGTAAATCGTGAGCGAGTGGCATGGGAGAACTACGTATTAACAGACCCCGTCGGTTAACATAGAATCAAATAACGTTTACCAGGCCTTCAGCCGCAAACGTTTTCCCACTTTTCCCAAATTCCTCTGCACTGCAGGTCATTCAATGACTCGTGGCAATAAAGCTGGCGAACAAATAGTTTTCAACCCCGGTGACGGCGGAGCAGATGACAAGCCTGCCGATAGCGGCGCAGGTGCGCGGCAAGTTTTGCAGATGCATTCGGAGAACCTGCGCATCGAGACGCTGGGAGGTGTCAAGCCTGCCGTGGCCACAGCCGAGACTTTGGATATCACTCCGGTCAAAACCAGTAATGCTGATTCGCGGGTCATGAGATTGAGGCGGCATCTGGAGCCGCGCAGAGATTCGTCGAAGGGCGTCGATCAATTGGTAAAAGAGGGTGTCTTTAAAGATGCCCGCCAGATGACTCTCTCTTTTAACGACGAAGGAGAGGGTGAAACTGAGGTCGTGACGCAAACTGTTGCTGCCCGGCAAGACGGCTCCCCGGACAATCGCGCGGACGATCCAAGCAAAGCCAAGCCTCCGGAGATTGTGGTCGGCTTCAGCAAGCAAAACGAAGATCCAAACAAGAAGACCAAACCGAATTTTGTGGTCAAGCAAGACGGAACGGTTGAAGTGCACAACGATCCGGAGAAGAATCCCGGACAGCCGATTATCGTCGAGGTGGAGCGAAAGGCTGGCTCAAACGAGCAAACCAAGGAGCAAGAAGAATCAGTCAAGAAACTGGTCAGCTATCTCGATGAACGCGTGAAGAAGCTTTATCCGCAAGCGCAAAAAGATGGCGTCGTTGTCCGCGACGAGCAGGGTCTGGTGCCGCAACAAACGGAAGTTGATTTGAAGACACGGCAAGCGCCCGAGTTCAATGGCATGTCCGATCAGACGCGCCAGACGGTGGAGCGAACGAATCGTTTGCGCGGAACCGGCAGCGGCTCGATGAACATGGAGCAAGCCGATCAGTACGTTCCCAGGCGGGATCGCCAGGAGGGCGAGACTGACCAGGTCGCTTCTCTCAAAGACATGATCAAAGCCATTTTCAATCCTGATCGCGAATCGCCTTATACAACAGTCAGAAAGGGCGGTGACGGCGGTTACAGAGTTGGCCAATATGGCTTGAGTTACGGTCTCTTTTATGACTGGCTTTCGGGATTCGAGGAAGACATAGGCGATCCGCCCGATCCCAGAAAAGTGAAGAAGCTGATGGCGAAGCTCGCCAAGCAAGGCAAGGTGCCGAACGATTTCGCCGACAAATTCGAGCAAGATCCTGCCTTCGCCCAGAAGTTCTGCGATTTCATGGGCAAGATGAAATCCGGCAACGGTGAAATCTCCGCCCAGGAAATGAAAGATTTCCTCCCGCAACAGCTGCAGGAGACGATTGCCACCGACCTTACCGAAAGATATGCTGCCAAGTCTGGCGGCGATGCGGGTCTCGTCTCCCTGGCCTTCCATACAGGCAAGCCGCTCGATCAACTGACTAAAGAAGATCGCGACAGCGCAGCGGGTCAGCAGATAATCGACTCCGGACGCAAGCTGAATGAGATAGCCAGGCAGAAGCAAAATGCCAAGGAAGGCGACACCATTGAGTGGACCGAATCCGGCAGTGGCGCCACCTCGAAGTTCGCAGCCAAGCTGGTGAGAGCGGCTCATTCCGCTGACGCTGAATACAACAGAAACGGCGTCGGCCGCTCCGGCGGACAGTGCGCGGCAGCCGTGCAGGTAGCATTCCAGAAAGCTGGCTGGAGCGAATTTCTCGGCTCGGGCGATGCGTGGAACATGAGGGGTCCCATGGAAAGGAGCGGCAAATTTGCTCGTGTCGCTTCGCCTCAAGACGCTCGTGAAGGCGACATCATCTTGTGGAGACCGGCCCTAGGCGGCAGCACTTACGGCCATATAGAGATTGTGACGAAGAAAGATGCAAATGGTTTGGTGGCGACAAGCGATTTCACTCATCGCGTGACGCCGCAGCAATTCGCCTCTAACAAGGGCGGCTATTACAGCGGCTACGTCATCCTGCGTCCTAAAGACAAAGGCACGATGGTGTAAACCGCACCGTTGGTACGTGCCGGTTGATTGGTTAGTGATCGCTTCGAAAGCGCTGTGCGGCTTGCCTCTGCGCCTTGCGCGAACCAAGCGAAGAGAGTTTCGAATACTAGTCGTCTCGAAAGCGCTCTGCGATTTGCGTCTGTGACTTGCGCGAACCAGAAGAGAAGACAGTTTCGAATGCTTGTCGGTTCGAAAGCATTCTGCAGCTTGCGCGAACCGCAAATCAAGACGATTTCGCACGATTCAACGCTTGAGGTCTTTGATTTCCAGATTGTGTGGGTCGCCGCGGAAGCTGGCAAATTTGCTGAACGAATGCTCGACCAGCGTATCGAGCTGTTTTCTCATGTCCTTCTTTTTCGGTTGCGTGGACACGGCGAATCCTTTTTCGCGAAGGTGCTGCGCAGCTTCCATCACCAGTGTGGGGTCGTCGCGATCCGTTTCGTATATGAGTGCCAGCTTCTCCCTGCCCGATGGCGGCTTGAAGCCGCGATCTTGAAGCGCTCCCAGGACACGCTCGAAGCCAATCGAATATCCGCAGGCCGGGACGTCACGACCGGAAAATTTGGCGACCATCCGATCGTATCTGCCGCCCCCACCCATCGAGTATGAATAGCCCGGGCAGCTTATCTCGAAGATCTGTCCGGTGTAATAACCCATGCCTCTTACCAGTGTGGGATCGAAAGCGACGTGATATCTGCCGCGCGAGGACCGCTCTAATGCTGCGATCACGCTCTCAAGAGGAGCAAACGGATCTTCATCCTTGAGCGAATTATCGTCGCCGCTCGAGCTTGACCCGTCCCTGCCTTGAGCCGACAAAACCTGGGCGTCAAGCTCCTTTTCGAGAATAGTCATGTACTCTTTGACGGTAACACCATTGCCGCATCGTTTGAGAACTTCGTGCAATTTCCGAACCGACTCCTGGTCGGCGGTTATCTTGCTCAATTCGCGAACGACGCAATCAAGACCGATTTTGTCCAATTTATCGATCGCTATGAAGATGGCGTCGTGGCGTCCTTTGAATCCGCATGATTGGACGAGTGCGGATAAGAGACGGCGGTCGTTTATGCGAATCGTGAAATCGGTGAACCCAAGTCCCAGCATGGCCTCGGACGATGCTGTGAGCAGTTCCATCTCGGCAATCTCGGATTTAATGCCGAGAATGTCGATGTCGCATTGCGTAAACTGCCGGAAGCGTCCTGCTTGCGGGCTTTCGGCGCGCCAGACGGAGCCGATCTGGATCGCTTTCAAAGGATAGAGAAGATTGGCTTGATTGCTGCAGAAGAAGCGAACGAGAGGGACGGTGAGATCGAAACGCAGTCCGAGATCCGCCAACTCCCTCTTGTTGATTTCTTTCTGCTCGAGAACACGATCCAATTTTTCGCCGCGTTTGAGCACTTCAAAAATGAGTTGCAGGTTCTCACCGCCTTCGCCACTTTTGAGCAGGCTCAAATGCTCCATAGCTGGCGTTTCAATGCGCGCAAAACCGAATTGCTGGTAGGTGGAGAATATTACTTGCGTCGCCCAATCGCGGAGCTCGGTTTCCTCCGGGAGCAGGTCTCTCATTCCCCTTGCGGGAGCCACGTTGAAAGTGTTTGTTTCCGTCATGTTTCCTCTGACCCTAGTGGCGGCTGTTTTGCCGGCGCCAACATAGCTGTTTTCCTTCGCCGACTACC
>DATNRC010000036.1:0-5617 GCA_036703705.1 Candidatus Obscuribacterales bacterium | reverse complement strand
CACCAAGAATCGGTATGATCATTCTTCAGTCCAGTTGAAATTGGATTTGCAACGCAATTACACACTGGACTACCTCTTTTCGGCAAGGTTTCCTTGCGGATATCTGCCGATATCCGGCAGGCTTATGCTTCGTTTTACACTCTCTAAGCTGTAAAACGTTGAAATCATGAGATGCTATAGTTGGGGATGCTTTTACGCTTGTCCGATCAGTGATGGCAAGTGTTGTCACGACTTTGCTCTTTTTCTCATCAATTGACCAGCCTTGTCATCAAAAGCGCCAGCTGCCAAAAACTCATCTCCTGCAAGTGGAAAGGCAAAGTTTCGCCTTGTCGACGTGCAATCTCTTAATGTCGACAAACCCCTCGCATCGGTCAGATCGGTTGCCTGGTCAAAGCCGGATGAAACTATCGAATGCGACGTGCTTGTCGTCGGCGGAGGAGTAGGCGGCATATCCGCAGCCCTTTCGGCGTTGACGTTCGAGGCTGCAAGCACATCCCACAAGCCTGCAAAAACTACTCGACCGCTAAGGATTTGTCTTACCGAAGAAACAGACTGGGTGGGCGGGCAAATGACCTCCCAGGGCGTCTCGGCGCTCGATGAAAATCCGCTCGTCGAGACAAGTGGCGCCTCCAGCTCTTATCAGCAATTGCGCCGCTCAATTCGGGAATTTTATCGCACCAACTTTAAACTCGATTGCCTTTCCGCTGCCGATCCCTGGCTCAATCCTGGTGACTGCTGGGTGAGCTGGCTGGCGTTTGAACCGAAAGTGGCTCTTGCCCAAATAAACGACTTGCTCAAACCGCATCAGGACAAGGGGAACCTCAGCCTGTTTCTGCGCCACAAGCCGCTTTTCGTCAAGACACGACGCCACGGTCGAAGCGAGCAAGAAAAGTTGGAAGTGCTTTCCGTTGGCATGCTCGATCTAAATACGAATAAGTGCCTCGAGTTTCAGCCAAAGCTTTGCCTCGATGCCACCGAGCTTGGTGACTTGCTGCCGCTTGCAGAATTGCCTTACCGCACGGGAGCCGAGTCGCGCGAGGAAACAGGCGAGCCTCACGCGCCGGAAGTTGCCGACCCTGAGAATGTGCAAGATTTCACCTATCCATTTGTCGTCGAATTTCGTCCGGGAGAAAACCACACGATCGCAAAACCGCAAACCTACGACGAGTTCAAGGCCAAGGGCAAGTTCTCGTTTCAAGGCTACAAAATGTTCGACTGCAAATTGAGCGGCGACGGCGATGATTTGAGGATCGACACTTTGCCCTTCTGGGAATACAGACGGCTGATAGCCAAAGAAAAATTCTTGGACGCCGCGCCGTTCGACAACGATCTGGCCATGATCAATTGGGACAGCAATGATCTGAGAGGCGAAAACATAATAGATCAAGAGCCTGAAGTGCAGGCTGAAAGACTGGCGCTCGGCAAAGCGGTCAGTCTCGGTTTTCTTTACTGGCTGCAAACGGAAGCTCCGCGCAATGACGGAGAGAAGGGATATCCCGAGCTTCTGCTCAGAGAGGACATACTGGGCACAGGCGATGGTCTGTCCAAATATCCCTATATAAGAGAGTCGCGACGAATCATTCCGCAATACACTCTGGTGGAGCAAGACATTGTGATTGCCACCAATGCCGGTGCAAGGGCGAAGCACTTCTCCGATTCAGTCGGCATCGGTCATTATCCGGTGGACATTCACGGCAAACAAGACGTGCCCGGCGCCGGGCAGCGCACGCGGCCATTTCAAATTCCGCTCTCTTCATTATTGCCCAAGGACGCCGTCAACTTGCTCCCCTGCTGCAAGAACATAGGCACCACTCACGTCACAAACGGCGCTTACCGCCTGCATCCTATTGAATGGTCGATCGGGGAAGCACAAGGTGCCCTTGCCGCTTTCGCGCTCGCTCATGATCTGAAGCCAGAGGATGTCCTCAATGACAAGGCCATGCTGTCATCGTTGCAGCGTCATTTGGTGCGCCGCGGTGTGCCCATATACTGGTACAACGATGTACCGACAAACCATCCGGCTTTTGAAGCGGTGCAAATCCTGGCGATTGAAGATTTAATGCCCGGCGACAGCGAGCATTTGAGATTCTATCCCGACAAGCCGATAAGTCGCGCGCAAGCCGCAGATGTTCTTTTCAAACTCTTTGCTCCTGTTACTGCCTGGCTTATGCCGTCCGCGCCCGCAGACGCCGCCGAAGGACACCCGCAACGAGAGGCGATTGCTTTCTGCCTGGGAAGCGGCCTTATGCGACCGACAGGAGACTTCAAACCTGAGGCTCCCTTGCTCAGGGAAGATCTTGAATCAATCGCGAAACTTCCCCAATTCAACCTGACCTCCCCACACTGTCAAGACCGCGAGGTAACACGCGCCCAATTTGCACTCTGGGCCTACAATGCCATGTCGCTGCCCCAATTAGCAAGAGCGAAGTAAAAGAAGGACAAAATCACTTTGCCGCCTCGCGCCCCTTGACTATAATAAAAAAACATTGAAGGGCAAAAAGGAACTGCTGTGGCCGGCGACAAGAATATAGAGTTCAGAAATTACCTGACGAAGGATTTGACCTTTGACGAGGCGCACACTACGCCGGAGAAGGAAGCAGCGCGCTTGAGTGCAATCGCCAAAATCGACGAATTCTCGCGCGGTGAGACCACCCCTATGAGACCTGGAGATGCCACTCCCAACGTTGCTATTGCCAGTATGCACAGCGATGCCGTCTCAGACCCCGGCGCAGTGCAAATGCTCAGCGGCGTTTCGTTGGAAAGCTGAATTGCAGATCGAGCAAGCCGCCTTCAACGACCATCAAGCGATTGCCTCACTTCTTAGTGAAGCAAAACTGCCTGTACCGGACGAGAGAGACAGTCCCGTCCATTTTCTCATTGCCCGAGAAAAGGGGAGATTAATAGGTTGCCTTGGCTGGGAGAGGTATGAAAATCGCTGTCTTCTCCGTTCGCTGGCTGTTGATAAAGGCGTAAGGAGGCAAGGAATCGCCACTGCCCTTGTGACAGCAGCGCTCGCTTATCTTAAAGCGCAAGGAGTTTCTGAATTCTACTTGCTCACAAATGACGCTGCCGACTTTGCGCGGCGCTTTCATTTCATCAGCTGCGACCGGCACGAGTTGCCGCCTGGCATACAAAGCTCACGCCAAATCGCCACCAATTGTTGCGCAAGCGCCGTATGCATGCGCCTCGAGGATGTCCGGCTGTGCGCAGAGTCTACTTCGTTGGCTCCGTGACCTGCGAGCCATCGAGGGACCACACGGTTTTCGTCCCGTCAGCCGACAGAAAATACAGATTGCCGTGTCCGTCGAAAGCCACAAACGTAAGCGGCGCTTCGTTAATAACTTTGCCCGCGGCATCGAGCATCGACCAGGTCTTGCCGTCGCTGGCGCGCTTGAATGTGATACCGTCGCTCGTAACCACGGACTGCATGACGCCGACCACGCTGTACTCAGGTTTGAGCGTTCTGCCGCTTGCCTGCACGACAAGTTCTATCGTGCCGCGTTTTGTCTTCACCACATTCGCTCCTGAAGCGACACCTGTGCCGCTCGTGCTCACGGCAGGTGCCTCGCCCGGCTTGGGAACGTCCATTGTTTTTGATTTCTTGCTTTCCCGTGTCTTCGGTTTCGCAGCCGGAGCGGCCTCGGAGTCCTCGCTGAAGAGCGAACGCAGCATGACGTCCCTTGTGGCCTTGCCCGGAGCGCGGGCTGGTGCCGGCGCTTCGGTTGTCGCAGCAGCACTCTCAAATGCTTCGACAAACTGCGAATCTTCGCCTGCCTCTGCGCATTGGACAGCAGGAGTATATTCCTCATGAGAGCCGCCGGCATAGAGCACGTCCGCGATGGATGACTGGCTACTTGTGTAGTCCGCCTCATAGTTGGCGCCTGTTGCGGCAACGCATCCATCAGCAGAATAAGCGACATCCATAGCGTCCGCTTCCTCATGCGCGCTCTCATCGCTCGCCGGCCGTACGAGATCGCTGGTTGTGTACTTCCCTGACTTCAGGCGGGCAAAGACATGCACATTGCCGTGCGGGTCGCAGGAGGTGTCACTTTTGGCTTTTTCGAGGATTCGCTTGGCTAATTCAGTTTGATTGAGCGAGAAAGTTGGTTTTTTGACGCCACTTTTATTTCTTCCGATTTGTAGTCCCATAAAAGCATTCCCTGAAGACCCACGTACGGCACACATGCGGCCAGCCCCCTCTGGCACGACAAAAGCTTTGGCAGTTACTACCATAGCACAGAGCTACCACAATAAAGTATGAGCCACTTCCTTAAACCAGAAGGATAGACTAGAAGGAGAACAGGAATTCCAGGTCTTCTTTGGTCAATTCCTTGGCCACGCTCTCATCTCCGCCCATCACCAGATCGGCAAGCTCTTTCTTCTTTTTCTGCAAGGCCAGAATCTTTTCTTCCACTGTGCCGCGCGTAATCAGCTTGTAGTTGAATACGTGTCTGGTTTGCCCGATACGGTGTGCACGATCGGTGGCCTGGTTTTCCACAGCCGGATTCCACCAGGGATCGTAATGAATGACATAATCAGCGCCGGTCAAGTTCAAACCGGTTCCTCCAGCTTTCAAGCTAATGAGAAAGATAGGCAGATTGTCGTCGGCGTTGAACTCATTGACCCGTTCCAGGCGCTCTTTTGCGGGAGTCTGACCGTCTATATAGGCGTAGCGGTAACCTTCGCGCTCGAGCTCACGTCTTATCAAAGTCAGCATCTCGACAAATTGGCTGAAAACGAGGATCTTGTGACCTTCATCCACGATTTCATCGATCATTGCGAGCAAGGCCGCCAATTTGGCAGAGGCTGCCTTTTCCGCTTCCTCTCGGTTCTTAAGCAAGCGGGGATCGCAGCAAACCTGGCGCAATCTCAATAACGCGGCAAGAACGGAAATCTGCGAGCGCTTTATGCCACGCAAATCGATTTCGCTGAAAACTTTCTGGCGGCACTCGTCGAGCACGTCGAGATAAAGCGAACGCTGGTCGTCTTCCAGTTCGCACAGATGAATGATGTCGGTGCGATCGGGGAGCTCTTTTTCAACCTGGCTCTTCAAGCGCCGCAGAATAAACGGATGAACGATCTTTCTCAGCTTCTGCCCGGCGCCGTCCAGTCCGGCTTCAATCGGTCTCTCGAACGATTCGTTGAAATCCTTGTAATTGCCCAGAAAATCAGGCATCAGGAAGTCGAACAGCGACCACAGCTCTTTCAGCCTGTTCTCCACAGGCGTGCCGGAGAGGGCCAATCTGTGGAATGACTTCAGGCTCTTGGAAGCAATGGCGCCAACTGATTCGGGGTTTTTGATGTTTTGCGCTTCGTCGAGAATCAGATACTCAAACTGGATGTTTTTCAGCGCTTCGTAGTCGCGGCGAATGATGCCGTATGTAGTGAAGACCACATCAGGTTTTTTGGCTCCGTCGCGCTCCAGGAGCTTGAGCAGCTCACCCCGGTCTCTGCCGAGGAAGAGGGCGGCTTTCAGCTTGGGCGTGAATCTTTCCGCTTCACTCAGCCAATTGTACACAACCGATGTCGGCGCCACCACTAGCGATGGCATACGCTTGCCCTGTTGATGATGGTCGAGCAGAAGAGCCAGCGCCTGCACGGTTTTCCCGAGACCCAT
>DATNRC010000035.1:0-7662 GCA_036703705.1 Candidatus Obscuribacterales bacterium | reverse complement strand
GTTCGAGGCGCCTGACGGCTCGAAGTTGACCGGCAATTTTGTCATCTATGACGAAACAGACAGCCTGAATGTCATGAAAAGCCAAATCGCCAAGCTCAATTTGGACGATAAAGTTTTCGTGCCGAGGGAGATGCGTTACGCCATCTCCTCTCTAAAAAATGACGGTTATACAGCTCATCTGTTCAGCGAGGAGGCCCGCACATACAGGGACACGCGGCTTGCAGAAATTTTCAATGCCTATCAAGCTGAGCTGGCTCGCAACAACGCGCTGGATTTTGATGATCTGATTTTGACGCTCATTCAGTTGTGCAAACAAAAGCCTGATGTCCTTAACCGGCAAAGGTACAGATTCAGGCACGTTCTTGTCGATGAATTTCAGGATACGAACAAAGCCCAGTATGAGTTGGTCCGTCTTTTTGCTGAGCCGAATGGATCAGACCCAGATCACTGGGAAGGTCGGAGTCTCATGGTGGTTGGCGATGTCGATCAGTCGATTTACTCCTGGCGCAAAGCAGATTACAAAATCATTCTTGGCTTCCAATCAGACTTCAAAGGCGCTCATCTGATCAAACTCGAAGAAAACTACAGGTCAACGAGCACCATCCTCGACGTGGCCAATAGCATCATCGTCAACAATACAGAGAGAATAGAAAAGGTGCTTCGCTGCAATCGTGGCAAGGGCGGCAAAGTACAGTGCTTCGAAGCTCAGGACGAAATAGACGAGGCTTATTATGTGGTGGAAGAGATCAAGCGTCTCCAGGCGCGGGGACGACAGTTGGCTGACTGCGTGATCTTATACCGCACAAACGCTCAAAGCCGCGCCGTTGAAGAAGTGCTGGTTCGCCATCATATTCCTTATACCGTCGTCGGCTCCACCCGCTTTTACGAGCGCCAGGAGATCAAAGACGTCCTTGCCTATCTTAAACTCGTGTACAACAGCCGCGACGGTCAGTCCTTTGCCAGAGTCGTCAATGTACCGAGGCGCGGACTCGGCAAGACATCACTCGACAGGCTTAATGCCTATGCCGAAAACGAAGGATTGAGCCCGCTCGAAGCAGCGCGGGAGGCGCTAGCAATAAAGGACCTACCGGCAAAGGCAGCCAGCACCCTCAAGGACTTTGCAAACATGGTGGACCGCTGGCATATGCTCTCCGGTCGCATTGGCGTTGCCGATTTGCTGGAGACAATCCTCAAAGAAACCCGCTATATAGAAAAGCTGGAGGAAGATGCAAATTCTGACCGTGACGAGCTCGCGCTAGGACGTATTGAAAACGTGCGCGAATTAATCGCAGTGGCCAGAGAATTCGAATCTGTGGCCGACGAGCCGGATCTCGATTCTTTCCTGACACGCATATCGCTGGTCAGCGATCTCGATGCAATTAAAGAAGATCAGGATGCGGTAACCTTAATGACCTTGCATTCCGCCAAGGGATTGGAATTCCCGGTCGTCTTCCTGGTCGGCCTCGAGGAAGGCTTGTTTCCCCATATACGTTCGCTGGACTCACCATCACAGCTCGAAGAAGAACGTCGCCTCATGTACGTCGGCGTAACAAGGGCGATGGATTCACTGTATATGACCCTTGCCCGCAAACGAATGCTAATGGGCAGGGGTCCGACCGGGGCATCAGGCTTTTCCTCGGCATACACAATTCCCAGCCGTTTCTTGAAAGAGGTGGCGCCCGGATTGCTTGCAGGTTTTTATCCTCGCCACAGCGAAGATGATTTTGTTCATGAGCAGACTTTGCCTGCGCCCTTTGAACCTCGAGGCAGAATGACAAGTCAGCCCGTCGGACAGGCCGACCACCCAGGACACCCTTCGAATCAGCCTGTCAAGCCAAGAGCTATGCGTATAGGCTCGCCTTCAGCCGGTCCGCTGCCGAGCGCCTCGACGCCAAATGCTACTCCGGTTCCATTTGACAAGCTCAACGTTGGAGATAAAGTTCAGCATGCCAAGTTTGGTATCGGAACGGTTGTGCAAGTTATTGGCGAAAAAGAAAAAGAGTTGTACAACGTAGAGTTTGACGAAGCGGGCAAGCGGCTCATGGATCCGCGCTTCGCCAAGCTCATCAAGATTTGAGCTGACAAGACTGACATAGGAGTACGCAGGTGGCAGTGGAACGAACTTTTGTGGCCGTGAAACCGGACGGCGTGGAAAGAGGTCTCATCGGACAGATTATTGACCGCTTCGAGAGGCGCGGTTTGAAACTGATCGCCTTAAAGCTCATGGTTGTGCCTCGAGCCAAGGCGGAAGAGCACTATGGTGAGCACAAGGGCAAAGGATTTTACGAAGGCCTGGTTAGTTACATCACCTCCGGTCCGATCGTAGCAATGGTCCTGGAAGGCAAAAACGCAGTAGCTCTTGCGCGCAATGTAATCGGCGCCACAGATCCAAAAAATGCATCGCCTGGATCCATTCGTGGCGATCTGGCAGCTGAAATCGGACGCAACCTGGTCCATGGATCAGACAGTGTTGAAAGCGGTGAACGAGAGATATCGATCTTCTTCTCCTCCGAAGAAATCCAAGCCTGGGGAAGAAGTTTGGACAAATGGATTTGGGAATGATCTATCGCTCCGCTAGCCTTTGTTGGTTTGTCCACAGAGTCTCAATTTCTTGAAAAACCTGCTTGGCTGAAAGCTCGTTAAGACAAGCGATTGTCGAGAATCGACAGCGCCTGGAAAAGCAGGGCTGGCAATCGAGTTTAAGAGAAACAGAATGACACCGCTCTCCATAAGGACCATTCCTGCCAGTGGGCGTACTGCCATAAATGCCTATGACAAGCGGACGACCCACCGCAGAAGCTAAGTGCAGGGGCCCAGTATCTCCGCCTACCACCAAGTCAATTTGACGGAAGAGTGCCATCAAGTCCAAGAGACTGGTATCGCCCGTGAGATCAAGGATTTTTTGACCATTAGGAACGCCTCCGAGCATCGCCAGCGCAATTTCATTATTCCTCTGCTTCTCTGATGCTCCACCGATAAGCATTACCTGCATGCTCAGGTGCTTTTGCAAAAGTGCAGCCAGCTCAACCCAAGATTCTCTTGGCCAGATTTTGGTGCTCCAAGTAGTGCCTGGAATAAGTACGGCTCGTGGTTGTACGGCACCGTGCACTTGGCATTCAGATCTCGTTCTTGCTCCCGCCACCGTATTTGATGCAAATGCTGCCGCTGCCATCTGTTCGGTGCTATGGACTGGCGCTTGCTCTTCAAACTTACTCAACAACGAATCAATTCGTTCCCGTCGCGACGCGTCAACAGGCGGCAAGGGGAAATGTATTGAAATGTCTCGCGTCTCGCTTGCGCTGGATCCCAAGACTCGAACGGCAAATAAAGCGAGGCGAACATTATTTTCAACAATGTGCCTGTCATGCCCAAAATAATCACCAACATCAAGCCTATGAGTGAGGAGCGAATCGGCAAACTCCCTCGTATTGGCAAATCCAAATCGCTTTTGCGCGCCAGACAGAGCACCAATAAGCGCGCTCTTGAAAAGCCCTTGCATATCGATCGCTGCTTCGTACCTATTAGATCGCAAATCGCTGACAAATGCTGTCAAGCCCTTCAGTCTGTCAAGAATTCCTCCATCGCGTCCGGAGCCAAACAAACCCTTTTTGTCGAATACGACAACTTTGTCAACGCAAGGATTGTTGTGCAGAAGCTCGAGCGCTGGAGGCTCCACCACCCACGTAATCTCGCAACCGCTGAGAGCGCGCCTGAGGATATCGGCTGCTGGAAGAGCGTGGATTACGTCGCCAATCGCGCTGAGTTTTACGACAAGGACTTTCATACACCTGAGCGTGCTGCGAAAAGAGAAAGTGCATCATACACTGCCCGCGCACATGGAGCAATGTTTTCAAGAGAAATGTAAGGTTGGTGCCGATTGGCGGGTCCCGACGTAAATCGCCTGATGGGTGTTAGAAAATTGGCTGAATTTCTAACGCGGGCAATCCTTGACACGGCGCGCGGATAGGACAGCGCGGCTGGGACTCTCTTCGAGCCCGAACATTTTTTGGGCCGTCGTTTGAACTTTTTGCTCTCGGAAAACGTATCACTTATAGGAGCAGATTTTTCCACGCGGGAGGGTTGCTTATGTATGTAGCCTCACTGATTCGCGCGCACATTTTTGGTTTGCCACCAGACATGATCTTCTCAACCAGAGATCTCTTGCATTTCGGAAGGAGGTCAGCCGTTGATCAAACCTTGTATAGATTGGTGAAATCAGGATTCATTGTCAGAGTAGCAAGGGGTCTGTTTATTAGGGATGGCTCTGCGATTTTATCCACGGCCGAAGTGGCTGCTGCAAAAGCAAAGGCTTTTGGAAGAAAGATCATCTCCCATGGACTAGACGCGGCACATGCCATGGGGCTAGTCGCAAACGGTAATTCGCATCCAGTATTTTCGACTGATGGGCATTCAACATCTTTCCAATTTGGCTGCGTGCGCATCGAACTGAAGCAAATTTGTCCCAGAAAAATGTTGCTTGGAGAAAGCACAGTCGGATTGTTGATACGCGGAATGTGGATTTTGGGACCCTCCGGAATAGACGCCAAGATGCTAAGACGCACAATGGCACGGTTACGACGAAGTGACCACGATCAATTGATGGCTTCGGCCCGCTACATGCCGGCCTGGATTTGGCAACTATTTATGTTTCGCCGCTGACTACTTTTGTACTCCACAGTGCCCGGCACCCGCACCCTCCACAGTGCCCGGCACCCGCACCCTCCACAGTGCCCCGTAGCGCCCACCTCACTATCTCTGTCCCCCAATCGGTCAAATGAACCTTGGGATGACCGCCCAGGACTTGTGCAACGGTTAGGAAACCCAACTTCCCGTTAGAAATGGGCGGGAAAATCTCACAGACTCCCAGCCCCGGGAATCGGACCCTCTGGAACAGACTTTGGGACCTGAAGATCCGCCGGGTAGAAGCAACTAAAGCACCGGCGCCGACGTGATATAGCCTGGTAGCCAATGCCCTTAAGGATTGGCAGCCAGTGCCTGAAAACCAGCACCCACCCCCCGCGAAGGTTCCGTGGTGTTGTCACCAGCCCTGCCACCGATCAAAGGATCTGAACGCCGCCACGATTGGTGCTGATAATGGCACCATCGGTAATACTCTGTAACTTTTTATCTTTGTGATACCAGCCATTAAAAGCGGTGCGCACCAGATGTGGAGCCGTTTCCGGAAAACAGTCACAGTTCGGGCCCATACAAATGTCGATATACAACGGGTGACTAAAATATAGACACCCTTGGTACAATTGATATGCCACCTTGAGTGGTGGTAGGTGGCATACCCACTCATCGAGTCGCCGGACATAGTGCTGGCGTCCCGACAGGGTCGTATCGGCAGGTCCTGCGCCCTAGATTGTTCGCCCGGATTTTCCTGGGCACATGCTTCCGAAAATATCCCCGCAGTATAAGGAGTGAAACATGGCTACTACTAAGAAATCTTCCGGCAAGGCAAAGGCTAAAACAGCATCCAAATCTGCCAAGCCCGCAAAGGCCGCTCACAAGAAGGTCATCGGCCGGAAGGTAGTACGCAAGTCTGCCGTCAAGCACGCAGCCAAATCCAAGGCAACACGGTCACCAGCGGCGGTTCGCTCGGATTCGGACTTCTCCAAATTCAGCGGCAAATTCACGGTACGCCTTCCCAAGTCGTTGCACCAAGCATTGGTCGACCGCGCTGACAAAGAAGGCGTCAGCCTGAACTTGTTCGTAACCAACGCTCTCGCTTCTAGCCTTTCCGGCAAAAAGCGCTAACTCACGGAACACCAATAAGATTAGATGAGGGAAACATTTCCCTCATCTTTTTTTATCTCTTTACCTTCCCAGCTCGCTACAGCCCATGTTGTTGGCATATGGAGAATTTTTAACAAATGCGCCAATGACAACCCGGCATGTAGATTTTCAATGTCGCAGACCCATTGAAAGCCTTCCAGACTTTATCAGCCACTCACAAATGCCAAGGTTATTTCCCATTACTTGGAGCGAGGAAGGTGAGCAGATAGACTGTGCCAGTTTTATAGCCGTCCTCAAGACGTTGTTAAGAGCTAGGAAGTCACATTGTCATGAGCCAACACATCCCGATATTCAGCCTCACGGAGCAATATCCACAAATTCAGGAAGACGTGGAAAGAGCAGTCATCAGCGTTCTTCGAAGCGGAAATTACATACTCGGTGAGCATGGGAAAAAGCTCGAAAGCGAAATCGCCCGCTTGTGCGGTTGTTCGCATGGCATTGGCGTGGCCAATGGAACTGATGCCTTGCACCTGGCGCTCTGGGCGCTCGATATTGGGCCAGGCGACGAAGTCCTGACGACACCATTCACATTTGCTGCCACCGTCGAAGCCATTGCAATGGTTGGGGCTCGCCCCGTATTCGTCGACATCGATCCAACCACTTTTAACATCGATCCTCACCTGTTGGAGAAACGCATTACACCAAAATCCAAAGCCATCATTCCGGTACACCTTTACGGCCGGGCTGCGGATATGGATCCCATCATGGCCATTGCCGATCGCTTTGCCCTCAAGGTTATTGAAGACAACGCGCAAGCAATCGGTGCCACCTACAAAAATCAGCCAACTGGAAGCTTTGGCGACTTAGCGTGCATCAGTTTCTATCCCACCAAGAACCTGGGCGCATGCGGCGATGCAGGTATGATCGTGACAAATGACGATCGCCTGGCCCAACGACTCAAAGCTTTGAGAGCGCATGGGATGAGGCGACGTTACTACCATGATGAACTGGGAGTAAATAGCAGGCTTGATGAGATTCAAGCGGCCGTCTTGCTGACAAAACTCGCCCATCTCGCCACCTGGACCGCACAACGTGAAGCAGTAGCTAAGCTTTACGCTGATGCCCTGAAGCACACGCCTGGCATAATCCTTCCCAACAACTCATCGGCAACACATGATGCTGCAAGCAAACACGTCTGGCATCAATATACAATCCGCATTCAACACGGGCAGGTGTCAGGCGAGCCAACCCGATTGCTGAGAGACACCGTGGCGGATGCATTGAACAAGGAAGGCATTGGCTCAATGTGTTATTATCCGTTGCCCCTGCATCTTCAAGAGGCGTTCAATCATTATGGATATGGAGCGGGCGATTTCCCCATAAGCGAACAATTGGCGAATGAGGTCCTATCCTTGCCGATGTATCCGGAGCTTACGAAAGAGCAAGTGGAAAAGGTTGCACGTTCCCTGACACGAATCATGTGCGAACAATTGCAGGTAGCAGCTCCTGTATCGGCTCCGACTTTCACAACCTAATTTTCGCTTCCGCAAAAAGAGACAAGGAATGACCAAGAGCAGCGCGCAATCCAACATGATGACTGCAGTCCAATTAACCAATGTGAGCAGCGATGCGCAGATAGGCGCCAATGTTCGCATTGCGCCTGACGCATTCATATACGCGGGCGCCGTCATCGGCGACAACGTCACCATCGAACCTGGTGTGATTATCTATGAGAACGTAAGCATCGGCGCTAATTCTTTCATTGGTGCGCAATGCATTCTGGGCGAACGGCTGTCTGCTTATTTGAGCGACCCGAGCTACGTGAATCCTCCTCTTACAATCGGTGAGAACAGCGTCATTCGATCCGGCACCATAATTTATGCCAGCTGCACAATCGGCAAAGGCTTTCAAACCGGGCACCGC
>DATNRC010000034.1:0-7527 GCA_036703705.1 Candidatus Obscuribacterales bacterium | reverse complement strand
ATCCCGATCTCGTCATCGCCTCCTCAATTAACATGAGATATTCCGAGGAGCTGGACTATCTTAAAGCGGCCATGCAATTGGGGATACCGAGCATGATTCTCGTCCAGAGCTGGGATCATCTGACGACAAAAGGTATCTATCATGCGATACCGGATATGGTGGTGGCCTGGAACAACAATCATGCCGGCGAGCTGATGTCTATTCATGGCGTGCCGCAAGACAAGATCGTAATCAGCGGTTCGCCGTTTTTCGACAAATGGTTTCTCCCGCCGCCGGTGAAGGTGGATCGAGAGATGTTTTGCCGCCAGTTCGGACTGGATCCGCTGAGACCGTATATCTTATATCTCGGTTCGTCGGCCAATATCGCCGAGGATGAAAGCTGGCTCGTGCGCGCTCTTTCTGAGAAATTGAAGCATTCCCAAAACGAGGCTTTGCGTAAGGCCGGCATTCTCGTGCGCCCGCATCCCGCCAACTGGAAGCCGATGGCAAACTTCAAGGAAGAAGGCGTGGTCGTCTGGCCCGCCCCCTCTGAGTTCAAAATCCTGGACTTCGAATCGGACGAAGGGACAGCCTGGCTGAAAGCCTCTCTGGAAAATGCGCTGTGCACTGTCGGTGTCAATACGTCGGCGATGATTGACGCGGTTTTGTTGAACAAGCCGTGCTATGCCGTAGTCACCGGCAATTACTCATTGACGCAGGAGCAAGCGAAGCATTTCCAAAACCTTGTCGCCTACAACGTACTTGATATCGTGCCGGACGCGGCGCACTGTGTTTTGGCATTTGAGAAATTGTTGAACGGCGGCGACAAGAAGGAAGCCATGCGCCGGAAGTTTATCCGCGAGTTTGCCCGACCGCACGGATTCACGCTTTCTGCCGGTGAAATTCAAGCAGTGGCTGTGGAAGAGGTCGCCCGCGGCGCAAACAAAAGACAGATTGAGGATGCCATCGCCCTCGCCATTGCCGCGGTCGACCGCACGCAAGAAGCGCAGCATACAGCGTTTACACCGATTACACCGATTACATTGCCGCTCCCTGTAAGTTAGCCGGTGATTTAGCCGTTTTACGTTTTACAGCGAGTTGGCGTGAGTGACGTCCACTTGTTGGGCAGGTTTCTCTTCGCGCAAAATCGGATCGGGACAATGCCCCGCGCGAGAGAATAGGAAGAAAATGCAGAAAAAAACATGAGAGAGATTACCGGCAGGAGCGGCCCTTGAAGATTTCTTGCGCGAATTTAGGAGCTCCCGAAGAGAGCAGGCGCTTGAGCTGATATTTGACCATTCGCTTCTGAAGGCGGCGCACGACATCATCGTAGCGTCTCAACAAATCCTGATAGCCTGAATCCAATTGGCGATATCCAGCTTCAAGCTCGGCGTACTCCCGTTTGAGCTGGAAGTATTTTTGCTCCTCCAGCTTAAGCACGGCCAAAAGATGGCGCTGGTAAAGCTCCTGATTCGCTTCTGCCAATACGGGCACTTCGTCCTCCCTGCCAACGTCGGACATGCCGCCTGTATGCTTGCGGTAATGATAAAGAGGCTTGTCGATGCGCGATAATTTGCCGCCCTTCGCGAGCACTCTTATCCAGAAATCGCAGTCCTGAGCGTATTTGATGCCGGTGTTATAGCCGCCGACCATGTCGAAGACGCGTCTCCAGTAAAGGACGGTGCTCTGAATGGGAAAGCCGCACATCAGCTTGAGCATGCTGGCATCGGGTTTCCACTCCTCGTTTATGTCGCCGAAAATGCGCACCGTTGTGTAAACCGCGTCCACGTCTTCATGCTGGCGCAAAAAACCTACGGTTTCGGCAAGGAAGGCGGGGTCAAGAAGATCGTCTTGATCGAGCGGCAGTATCAGCTCGCCGCGCGCCGCGGCCACTGCCGTGTTTCGCGCTTGAGAGAGGCCGCGATTGCCGTCGTGGTTTATGAAGTTGATCTTCGTTTGGTCGAGCTCCCGCAGGACTTGAGAAGGAGAAGGCGGGCTTGAGCCGTCATTGACGATGATGAGCTCGAAATTTTTGTAAGTTTGCGCCAGCACGCTTGCCACCGTCTCGGCGAGATACTGATGCGCGTTGTAGAACGGCACAATGATGGAAACAAGAGGCTCATCCGCTGACATTGCCTATTCTCCAATCGGTATCCAGCCTGCCGCAATCGGATTCACAGGCAAGAGGTGAAGGGCTATCTTGAGGTCGTTCACAGCGATCGTTTCCTCTTTGTCGGGCTTGCCATCTGACTTGGCGGATGGCCCGACGGCGAATTGAATGGAGCT
This sequence comes from Candidatus Obscuribacterales bacterium, assembly GCA_036703705.1. Classification (GTDB taxonomy): domain Bacteria; phylum Cyanobacteriota; class Vampirovibrionia; order Obscuribacterales; family Obscuribacteraceae; genus DATNRC01. The sequence goes on along the minus strand of DATNRC010000034.1, from coordinate 5,262 downwards.
TAAAGATCCGGGAAAGACGTGAGCAAGAACAGGCAAACAAAAATCGAGCTTTTCGCCGCTCACAATTCTGGGCGCATACGGCGAGGCGTAGCGAACCGGCTTGCCGGCGGCGTCTTTGCCGCTAAAAATTACTCTTGGCCTTACGCCCGCCTGGGCGCTCATGGTGGCAGTGAAGCGGGCCACCCACACTGAAGAGCCTTCTTCAGGCGCTTTCAGCTCCCCCAATTGAATGTCGACTGAGCTGAATTGTTTTTGCTCGCTCACTTTTGTCTCAAAGACAAGGGTCTTGGAAGAGGATGCTCCCGGCTGGCGCTCCATTTGGTCAGAAGGAGGGGCAAGAAGAAGAATGTTCGGGCGCAGCCCTTTGTCTTCTTTGCGCCCACCAGCGGCTGCTTTCGACTTCAGCACCTGATCGTACCGGGCGTCTGTAAGACCTGTGTCGTTTTCCACTCCGTAAAAAGCTTTCTCCCAGGAATAACGATTCAACGACGGCAGCAGGCGATCGGGCCCGGCAGAGGCGAAGATGGGCACCGGATGCGCCCCTCGATGATTTATCTCCACAGTAAGGCTTTGTGCCCCTTGAGGCAAATGCTTGCTTGAAATGGGAAGCAGGAACCATTGACGCAGATCGCCATTGCCAATCCCTGAGGGAGCGCACATGGCGTCGAAAATGTAATCACATTCGAAATTGACAAAATTCTTGCGGAATGATTTCAATCCTTCAGGCTGCTGAATGAGCGCCAATCCAGGCAATACGAGCGGCTCGACAGGCGCTCCATTGCAGGTGACGGCGATGCCTTCGCTCACGGCTTTTTGAGAAGGCGCATCAATGGCCAGGAAAAGAACCGGCGGCAGCTCCTCGACGGCAAAAGGCAGTTTGAACGTTTGCCTGAGCGTGGGATTTCTGTCCATCAAGAGCATGCGCGTCTCCCCGGGACGGCCGTGCGCTCTTAAGGGCAAGCAAACGAATGGGAGCATGAGCAGTAAGAGAAGAGTTGCAGCAGCAAGAGAAGCTTTTGGGGATTGGTATTCGCGCGCCAATTGCTGCTTTAGGGCGACGGCAAAGAGGATAAGAGCGGCGATTTTGAGGAGAGCAATCGCCAATGCAAGCCCGTTCCCTGCCCAAAAAGGAAAGGCTTGGGCGGCAGCAAAATGATTGAGCGGCAGGGCGGCGATAAGCACCGCCAGCGATACCAGGAGCTTGGCCGGCGCGGCCGCTGAATCGGCGACTCTGAAGGAGAAGTGCGGCGGCTCGGAGGTTGCAGGCGTTGCACGTCCAGCCCCGCGAATCGCTCCCATCAGATAAGTCAAGCCGGCGCCCGCGAAAATAAGCAAAAACGGCATAGCCGTGAGGTTGTATCGCGGGACTGTAATAAACAGCAGATAGGCGCAATGAATGAGGACGACGGCTGCGACAAACAGGCGCACGGTCAGCTTGCCGTCGCCCCGGCGCGCAAAAGCAAGGGCCGCGCCCAGGGCCGCGAAAAGCATCAGCAGCTGATGGAAGGCGACCTGCTTCTCATAGGTCCAGGGACCAATGCTCGTGCGGAAATCGTTCCACGGCGCTTTGAAAAGGCGAACAGGCTTGTCGGCCATGAGCTTCAGCCACCGCCAGGGGCTCTCCTTCATGGACTGGCGGATGATCTGGGCAAACGTTTTTTGCTCGATGCCGCGCCCATCGGGGTAAGGATAGGAGAGAAAGCCCTGCCCCGGGACGTTGGTGCCGATAAAGAGATTGTAGTGACCGACGCGATCGACAATCAGCCCGCCCTTGCCGAACGCCAGCTGTTGCAGCCCGGCCCAGGGCATGAGCACGGCTGCCGCTCCGGCAATCAAGAGGGCGCTCTTCAGCCACCACTTCCGCTTTCGTTCGAGGACAATGGAAAGCGGCATTAGGCAAAGAGTGATGACGCACATGATGGAGCGCGTAAGCTGCAGCGCTGCCGACAGCACGCCGAGAGCCGCCCATCTAAGCGGTGTTCCTTCGCCCTTTTCCAGTGTTCTTCCGATAAGCCACGCCAGGGCCGAAAGCAATGTGGCGGCAAAAATCTCCGAATACAGCCGCCCGCTGTTGACGATAAAGGCAGGATAGACCGCCGTGAGAATGGCGGCGCAATATGCAGTTGTTCGTCCCCATCCCGCTCTTGCAAGGTTGAACACAAAAAGAGTCATCGACGCGGATAAGAAAGAGTAAGAGAAAAGCAAGACTGCGTCCCGGTTTTCTGCTGCGCCTGGAAGCGAAAGGCAAGCGCTGAGAAATAATGGAAAAACAGGACCAGACTGATAAACCTCTTTGAGCGAGGTGAGAGCGCCGCGCACTTGAGTAAGCGCTTCCGTCCGAGCTCCCTCAAAAATCGCTGCCGCTGCCGATGCAACAGTGGTCCAGCCAATTTGCCCCAAGCGGTCGGGCAGTTCGCTGAGAGCGCGAGCATTGCGCAAATACTCGGAAGCATCGGCTGCGTCCAGCGCGCTTATATGCGGTGCGGCGAAGTTAAACCACAACCTAAGAGCAAGGGCAAAGGCAAAAATGAGCCAAACGATAGGCCAATCCTGCCATTTCTTGCCGGCAGGTTTCGCTGCCGTTTCGCTCGCCGGCTGTGTTTTGTCTTGCGCGATTCTCGGTTTTAGCTGTTGCATCTTTGTCTAATCGCCGCTCCTCATCGCGCGATCATTGCTTCTTGACCGGAGGAGGCGCCCTGCTTGGCCTCAATCGCTTGCTCCAAGCGGCGCACCGTCTCCGGCATACGCGCTTCATTGCGCCCGATGATACGACAGCCGAGTTTGGCCGCCTTCAGTCCCAGGCGAGCAGCAAAGAGCAGCGGGCGCCGCCTTGCTACCGTCCACCAGTGCCAGATTCTGAACCGCCAGGACATGGCATACAACAAGTCGTAAATCATTTTGTCCATCATGTAGAGAATCTGCTCGGCGTCGGCGAGGAAGTCCTGCGGATTTTTCAAATAGAGGCGGTGCGGTTGCTTGCTGATAAACGAAGTGCAAGCGGCCTCGTATAGCTGCGCCGTTTGGCGAGCTATCTCCTTGCGGTCGAATTTTTCTGCTGCTCTTTTGCGGGCAGCCTGTCCTAATCTGTCTCGCAGATCTTTATCCAGAAGCAGCTTGATAAGCGCTTGAGCGATTGCCTCGGCGTCTTTGGGCGGAATCAGTACACCTGCATCGCCGAGGTATTCGGGCGTGCCTCCTGCCGCCGTGCCGACAACGGCGCGACCACAGGACATTGCTTCAAGGCACGTATACGGTGAATTGTCATAAACCGAAGGAACAATGCAGACATCGGCCGCTCGATAATAATTGGGAAGCGTGGCGAGCGGAACCCGGCCCATGAATTCGACGTGGGCGCTGCATCCGTTGAGGCGGAGCGAGGCATCGAGCTCGGCGCGAACGGACTTTTGCCCGCGCGCATTATTCGTATCGTCGCCGATTATAACGAAGCGCGCATTGGGCACTGCCTTCACTACTTGCGGCACGGCATCGATGAGATAGCCTATGCCCTTGCGCTCTTCCAAGCGACCGACAAACAGAACCGTTAGCTTATCTCCCGATTCGAAAGCCTTCTCGCCGTCAGGAGTGAATTCTTGTGCATCGATGGGATTGCGAATGATGGTGATGCGCTCGCGCGGATAGCTCATGTCCGCGGCGACGAAGTCGGCAAGATCTTCGCTCGGAGAGGTGATAGCGTCGGCATAGACCATGGCGATGCGTTCCATGATGGCGACGAATTGATGATCGAAAGTCGGCGTCACGTTGTGCAGGCGCTCGGCCATGAATTTGGAATGGGGAGTGTAGAGCCTTATGGCAAGAGGGAGTGCCTTCGTCACCGCCGGCACCAGACCTTCAGCCAAAAGCTCCGGCGTGTCGACGATATCGAAAGGCCGCTCCATATGCAGCTCGGCAAATTTCTTCCAGAGTGCCGTCGTGGTGCGCAAAACATAGCGGCTGTAGGGGACGCACTTCGTCATCGCCCCCATGTCGCCCGATATTTTGAAAGGCTCCACTCGATGAATGCGAATGCCTTCCTGCTCGACGGTTTTCGCTTCAGCCGTCGCCAGTGAGACAACTTCCACCTCATGCCCGATCTCGGAAAGACCCAGCGCCAGATGTCTCGTGAATGTTGCAATCCCGCCCCAGCCTGTGTCCGGAGGGAATTCACGTGATATGAGACAGATGCGCATAATGACTTCTCAGAAAGCCCCGACCCAAAACCAGGAAAGGAGCGCCCCCTTGAGGGCAGCTGCCAGGAACTCGAGCAATTTTACTAAAGACACTGGTTATCTATTTGAAACTGATCTTAAGCCCGGGATGCTGGTCAGTTCTTCAACGTAGAGCCCTGCTTTGTGCCTGACCTGAATGCCATGCATACGTCTCCGCGGTATGCCTTGCCGTATGGCAATCCGCCATATACAATGGGATATGGCAAGGGGGTGATGATTGTTGTATGGAACGCACAGCCAAAGTATTCCGCACAAATCGCAGTCAGGCAGTGAGATTGCCGAAGGAGTTTCAGTTTTCTGTGGACGAAGTGTACATCCATCGTGAAGGCGAGAAGGTCATCTTGTCGCCTCGTCCGTCAAGCTGGCAGGACTTTCTTGAACACGGGCCTGTCGCCTCGCCGGATTTTATGGTTGGAGTTAGAGATTTGCCGTTGCAGGAGCGAGATTTTTGACGGCCCTCTACCTGCTGGATACGGATATCTGCTCATACATCATGAAGCGCTCACACGCTAAGGTGCTTCAACGGCTTGTCAGTGTAGACATCGAAAGTGTTGCTATTTCGGTAATTACGGAAGCTGAGCTGTTGTTCGGTCTTAAGCTATCAGCCAATGAGAAGCAAAACCAAGATTCGCTAGACGCATTCATCAAGCATGTCTCAGTCATCGAATGGTCGCGGTCTGCAGCTGAGCATTACGCTGATATTTGTGCATATTTGACAAAGCGCGGCCAACTTATCGGGGCAAACGATCTTCTCATTGCTGCTCAAGCGCGCAGTTTGGGCGCATGCCTGGTCACTAACAACGAGCGCGAATTCAGCCGCGTTCAGGATTTGTCGATCGAGAATTGGGCGAGTTGATGCCAATATCGGCTCTGGTTGTCAAGGGGAATTGGCTAAGTGTCAATCGTCATGCGGCGTGATCAACGTGCAAAGAGCCTCGTCAGGGCACGATGTGCGTAAGCCCTGTGTGCTGAACAGGGCTGAGCGTTTTCACCCATTCCCAGGTGCTTAAAAGACCCTCGGCAAGCTCGATTTCCG
>DATNRC010000033.1:0-10344 GCA_036703705.1 Candidatus Obscuribacterales bacterium | reverse complement strand
ACAAATGTTCATCAAAAACAGCAAAAAATGATGACCAGCTGTCATCACTCAAACAACCCGGCGCGGATCCAATCGCTGTGATGTCGGAGGTCATCCACTCCCTGACAAGAGAAAAGCGCCCGGATTGCTCCGAGCGCCGTTTCGTTTCGCTTGAACGAACGCCTAGTCGGCGAGGTTGACCCAAACGCTCTTGATGTTGGTGTAGAGCTCGATTGAGTGTTTGCCGAGTTCGCGTCCATAGCCGCTCATCTTGTAGCCGCCGAAAGGAACAGCTGGATCGAATGCGTTGTAGCAGTTGACCCAAATTGTGCCGGCTTTGATGTGCGAGGCCAGTTTGTGGGCTTTCTTGATGTCGCGCGTCCAAACAGCGCCGGACAGACCGTAGGTGGTCTTGTTGGCTTGCTCGGCGACTTCTTCCATGCTGCTGAATGGAATGACGGCCAAAACTGGTCCGAACACTTCTTCCTGAGCAATCTTCATTTCGTTGTTGACTTGGGTGAAGATTGTAGGCTTGACGAAGTAGCCCTTCGGCAGATCGCTCGGGCGCTCGCCGCCGCACTGCAGCTTGGCGCCTTCTTTCTGGGCGATCTCAATGTAGCCCATAATGCGCTCGAGCTGCTCCTTGGAGACTTGCGGTCCGATGGTGGTGGATTCGTCCATGCCGTGTCCTTGCTTCATCTTGCCGACGCGCTCGGTCAGCTTGGACATGAACTCGTCATGGATGGACTTCTCGAGGAAGAGTCTCGATCCGGCGCAGCAGACTTGACCCTGGTTGAAGAAGATACCAGTGATCGCGCCCTTAACCGCGGCGTCGATGTCTGCATCTTTGAACACAATGTTCGGAGCCTTGCCGCCAAGCTCGAGCGAAACTCTCTTGAGGTTGCCGGCTGAAGCTTTGACGATTTCGCGACCAGTCTTGTCTTCACCGGTAAACGCTACTTTGTCCACATCCATGTGATTGGAGAGCGCCTCACCAGCGGAATTCGGTCCAAAGCCGGTGACGATGTTGACGACACCTTCGGGGAAGCCGACTTCGCAAATCAATTCGCCAAGGCGCAGTGCTGTGAGTGGGGTCTGCTCGGCGGGTTTGAGGATGAGGGTGTTGCCGCAGGCTAACGCCGGTCCCAGCTTCCAGGCTGCCATCAGCATCGGGAAGTTCCAGGGAATGATTTGCCCGACGACGCCAACCGGCTCGCGCAATGTGTAGTTGAAGAAATTGCTGTTGACGTTTGTGGTTTCACCTTCCAGTTTGGTCGCCCAGCCGGCGTAATAGCGGAAGGTTTCGACAGTTTGAGGAACATCAACGTAGCGCGATTCTTTGATCGGTTTACCGTTGTCGAGAGTTTCGAGTTGGGCAAATTCGTCGGCACGCTTTTCGATTTCATCAGCCAATCTGTAAAGCAAGCGGGCGCGCTCGGCGGCGCTCATCTTGCGCCATGGACCTTCTTCGTAGGCCTTTCTGGCAGCCTTGACGGCTTTGTCGATGTCGGCCTTGCCACCTTCTTGCACCTTGGAGAGCACTTCCTCGGTCGCGGGGTTGAAGGTTTCAAATGTTTTGCCGGATTCGGCATCTACCCATTTGCCATTAATGAGCAGTTTCTTGGGCTTGGAGAGAAATTCCTTGCAAAGTACTTCTTTTTGAGTAGCAACGGCCACGTTTTGACCCTCCCACAGTATTTATCCAATGTCATGGATACGCCATATGATCTGCTTGCCAAGCCGAATTCGGCTGGCTTTGCGACAAAGAGTATCATCCTGCATATCCTGTATATTCCTTTCACTCTTAAGTATCATCTAATAGTCGAGCCAAAACGCAGCCCATGCCGCTCAGAGCATCCGGGCTTGCCTCTTGCTCCGCCCGCAAGGGTCGCCCACGCATATTGCAGAAGAAATTTGGTGCAGGGACATTTTGGAGACATGCGCGCGACGGGACGGGGACGGCCCACGTCTAAGATGCTTAGTAGTTGAACGAGAGCAGAAGCGCCCCGCCAACCTTGCCAAAGAGAACTCACCTTTATCCGAGGGAGCAGAACTCAAGCGTTCTGCCCTCCCGATTTGGAGCTAAGCATGTCATTCGAATTGCACGACAGTCCGCAAGAGTCAACAGCCACACATCTTTCCGAAAATGAAGGTCTGTTCGGCGAAGCATACAACCTGCTCTTACAGCGCCAGCCTAAGGATTACGCGCGCCTTTCAGCAGCACCCAATGCGATCGGCGAATTGCTGGGAAACCTCGAATTGTTCGACCCGAGCTCGATGAAGACCGGCGTCGAAATTGACGAGAACCCGATGAAGACCGGCGTCGAAATTGACGAGAAGCTGAGGGGCAATGACAGTGTGATCGCCGAAAACCCCGTTCTGCACGCCCTCACCCCCGAGAATTCCCTTGCCGCCTTTCGCAGCGGCATTGAAAATGCCTGGTCCAGCCTCGGCTTGCCCACAGACGACAATGCAGGCAGGCTTTTGAACACCGACAACTCCTTCTCGCTCGGCGCCGACAAGGAATTTTTCAAGAAGTTCAACAAGCAGATACGTGAGAAGGTAGACGAAAGCCTTTTGCCGGAGAAAAAGCAAAAGGTCGAGCAGCTCATTCAGAAGCTTCCCGAATCCGAGCGGGAGAAATTCAAGAAAGACATGGAGGACTTTGAAAAGAGACAGCCGCCTGTAAGCGCCGCAGAACGATCGCGCTTTTATCACGAAATAGGACGACTCCTTGAAGCGACAGGAGATCAGCCCCTCACGCAGACGGAGCGCACCAAGCTCGCCGAACAGCTCATGCATAATGCCGCCCATCCCACAGACATCGACCAGGGGCAGCACAGAACCTGCAACGTCTCGACCGTGGAAGTTCGCACTTACAGCCGTGAGCCTTCGGCAGCCGCCAAGCTCGTGGTTGACATGGCGACTACCGGCAAGTTCGTCTCCAAAAACGGAACCGAAGTAAAACTCGACGCCAAAAGCATGAAGCCCGACTTCGAGGCGCGCAATCCGGATCAAAAGCCTGGCGATGGCAGCCGCAACTATGCAAGTCAGATATTCCAGGTGACGGCAGTCAATCTTGAATTGCAGAAGTCCGGATTTCATGACAAATTGCGAGCACTGCACTACCAGCTTGGTCAAGTTCGCTACGAGCAGGGCGAGCCGAGCACGAGAAAAGATCCTAACGATCCCACTGGCAGGCGGCTCCTGAACCCAACCGGTGAGCGGCTCGTCGAAGTCAACAGCGGCAACGAAGTCGTGCTCGGTTATGATCCCGTTCGGCGACCAGGGCTAAGCTGCGATCAATTGAATGATCTTTCAAATGAGATAAGCAGAAGTGACGAGCCAGAACAAGCTGTTATTGAGAACAAAGGCGAAAGCGCAGGCAAGGACACCATCAAGGTGAGCTCCGAAAAGGAGCTTAAAGACAAACTCGCCGATATGAAAGCTAAAGGCCAGCTGCCGGCAATCATTATGGTCGACGCAGGCAATCAGCCCTTCTGGGGCGACGGCGGCAAATATAATGCGCCCTCAAAAGACGGCGGCGATCATGGCTGGCATGTCGTCACGGTAACCGACTTCGATCCAGCAACCGGTCGCGCTTCTGTCGACAATCAGTGGGGCAATGCCAAGGACCACCTGGGAGGAGGCAGCATAAGCATCGGCGACTTGTATCTTGCGACAAATGAGGCAGGAAGTGAGGAGAACATCAAAGTATTTGCGAGGGACGTTGAGGCAGAACGCCAAAGCGGCAATATAAACACCGGCAAACAGCTTGAGTTGTTGCGCCAGAAGAAGATCGCCGGCACGCTCACCGATAAGGAATATGAAGAGGCGATCGACAAAACAATGAAGGAGGCTCGCGATCGTTGGAAACAGCCGGGCAACAAGGAATCTGAGGGATCACAGAAGCAGGCCGAGGCACACTACGAGAACATCAAGAAACAGATAAACGCCAACAAGGGCGGAAAGGCAAGCGGCGAGGTTTTGTTTTAGCTCGGAACGCACCCAGAACGCTCGGATCACACCCAGAACGCTCGAATCGCACCGAGAACGCTCGGATCACACCGAGAACACTCGGATCGCACCGAGAACGCTCGGATCACACCGAGAACGCTCGGATCGCACCGAGAACACTCGGATCGCACCGAGAACGCTCGGATCGCACCGAGAACGCTCGGATCGCACCCAGAACGCTCGAATCGCACCGAGAACACTCGGATCACACCGAGAACGCTCGAATTACACCCAGAACGCTCGGATTGCAGTATGATTAGCGCGGCGGCCTGTCAATATCCGGCATGAGAATCAACAATTGTCTTACGACGAGACCGAGCGACTGAGAGCCAAGCTGGCGAAACTCGAAGAAATCCTGGAAAAGCAACGCTGGTCGCAACGCGAGCAATCTGTGAAAAACCAGGAAACGGTCGAGTCTCTGCGCAACAAGATAGATTCGCTCAAACGCGAACTAGAAGAATACAGATTCTCTGAAAAGTACAAGATGGAAGAGATAGCCGGCTATCGCAAGGTTTTCGACAGCATGGCGGAGGCTGTCTATGTGATTTATGAAACCGACGAAGTGGTGGCTTTTAATGCCGCTGCGCGTCGGCTGGGCCGAATAAAGTCATTGCATGCCCCATTGAAGAAAGCAAAGCGCGGGACAGTCATTGATGATCTGATCTTGAAACACACCCCTGAAGACGAGCCGGAAGAAGTGCAATTGAACGTCGGCATAAGACCATTGCGCGACGGCGAAGGAAAAATCATCGGCGCCCTTGCGGTTTGCCGCAAATGCTAGGCTAATTTTGCAGCGCATGAGGCGCGATTCCTGCGAATTCATAGTTGCGGCAGGCAAACATATGTCGCTGCCATTACTTTGCCAAAAACCGGTGTTAGAGTGTGCTCACTGGACGCAACCCAGCGTCTGAGACGAATCCCCAACCCCTCGATTCATGCGTCGCTCGTTGTCAACGAGCGCTCAGTTAATGCGGACATACGGAGATTGACGATATGCCAGATATTCAAAAAGCGCAGGCGGAGGCAAAGCAAGTTCTCGAAATGTTCAGTCAAGCAGCCGATGGTAACGGCAGCGTCAAGAGCGCGCTTGATGAGATAAACAGAGACCGTGAGACTTTCCGCAACGATCCGCAATCCTTCAACATCATGCTGGAAACAGTGAGAAAGGGGCTCCACGACGAGAAGTTGCTGCCGCGCCTCAGTGTGATTTATGCCAAAGAGAACATGAATTTGATGGGCAATGACAATGATCAAATTTCGGACCGCTCGTTCTGGCTCTACCGCAAAGCGCAGTACAGGGACATGAATGTGGTCGAGAAATCCATTGTCCACACGTTGATGAGCAAATTTGCCTTTCTCAAACACGCCGCGTCAGACCCGGAAAGAGAAGACAACAAAGTAGACAGAAAAGATCTCGATACTGCCCTCAAGCTGTTCAGAGAAGGCAGGCAGCGCGCCATCGAGCATCAAGAAAAGCAAGAGCGTGAGCGCCAGCAGCAAGAATACGAAAAACAGGCGGCACAACATCTCATCACTTCTCTGCTCAAGGACAATGGCAGTCTTTTCACGCGGCTCTGGGACTACAAAAGAGGAGGCATCACACTCGAGTCCCTCACGGCAGCCGAAACCACAGACAACAACAATCCCAGATACCTGAGCGGCGCGGAACGCCAGACTTCTTATCGCGTCCGGCAAATGTTCAAGGAGCTGTCGAACAACGACCAATTGATCACCCAGGAAGACCTGAAACTCTACGGCTCCAGATACGGTATCAAGATCTGACCAACTGAAGACTTTTCTGCCCAACCGTCCACGTCCGCTCAGGCAGGCATTTCCCCCGAGGTGCCTGCCTGAATGTTGGTCTTGATGAAAGACAGATGCCAGGCGCCTCCGTGCGCTGTTAGCTTGCGCGACTTAAAATTGAAGGGAATTATCGCAAACGCTATAGGTTCAACCCGGAAAACGACTGCTCGTGGGACATAAATCAGAAATTTTAAGTCGTTTGGGACTTATCAGGTGCTCAGGGAAATGACGGAGCAAGCGCCAAAGTCATAAATCAGCAATTCGAAGTCGTTTGGGACTTATCTCGGTGCGCAGGGAAATGATGGAGCAAGCGCCAAAGTCATAAATCAGAAATTCGAAGTCGTTTGGGACTTATCTCGGTGCGTCTGTTGATTGTTGGCTAGCCGCAACACCCGATGACGAAGCAGCTTGCCCGGAGAGGTTTGTGGCCCCGCTTGAAGTATGCCCCAGCTGCAATGCATTGAGCTTCAGCATAAATGCCTCATTGCCCTTGAGCTCACACAAGCTTCGCGCGCGCTCGTAATAATCCTGCCCTTCGAGCTTCTTACCAAGACGCGCACGGCATTCGCATATTGCTGTAAGCGTCTTGCAAAGCCGCGCATCGCGCATTCCATACTCTCGTTGCTGTCCTTCCAGCAAGCTTGTATAGATTGACTCTGCAATCGCAAATTCGTTGAGAAGAAGAGCGAGATCGCCCGCACTCTCAAACGTTGCTGTCATCTTGACTCTATCCGGATAGTCTTTGCTCTCCAGAGCTTTTTGAAGACGAGCAACAACCTTTATCGCTTCATCTCTCTTCCCGGCAGACACGCAAGACCAGCCCAGCCAGGCAAGAAGACGCAAATGATCTTTATGCCCGCCGCCAAAGTTCAGCTGGGAGGACTCGGCGAGTTTCGAGAACACGTCGGCAGCCTCCGCGAATCGTCCTGCCATATACAAAGATCTGGCAAGATTCTCGGAAACCCAGGCGAAGCTTGGATGATTAGCGCCCCGCTGTTTTTCCCATACGATCAGACTTTTGCGAAACCATTGAACCGCTTCATCGTACAGATTCGTGCGGTAGCACATCTCACCGATGCAGCTCATGTCATAGGCAACATCAAGATCGTCCTCACCGAGCCCTTTTTTGTCCTGCGCCAGAGCCTTCTGGTACAGTTCCTTCGCCTCATCATAACGCTGCTCTCTGGCAAGACAGAACGCAAGCGATCTCATACCATCCGCAACCTTTTGATGTTCCTCGCCAAAAGTCCTTTTCGCACATTCAATCGCCTGTTTGTATTGAGTCTCGGCTTCGCCATATTTAGACTCGTCTTCCAAGACTTTGCCCAGGCGGAAGCAGCAGTTTTGTGCCAGAGCATTGTCGAGCCCGGGATATTGCTTCAACTGATCGAGCGCGCTAAGGTAAAGCATCTCTGCCCGCTGGAGACGCTTGCGATCCAACTCGAAACCGGCAGTCCACATCGTGGCAATTGCTCTCGAAAAGGTTGCGCGATTCTTGCTCGAAGCGACCAGCGCCAGCCGCACGATCTTGTCGTATCCGATGCGCGTGTACGGATTGTCCTCATCTTTCTTGATACTGAGTGCAAACTGAAAAAGCGGAAGCGAAATCAGAATCAACACAAAGGAAAGAGCCAGCGCCCAATTCCTGCGACGTTTGCTCAGCCGCTTTTCGCGTGCTGCCCCAGTATCCATGACTTCGTCTCGCACTAAGCGGCTATGCGAACTTCGGCTTGAGTTCAGGCTTCAAATCCTGGTCTTTTTCGGATTCGACCTTTTCCTTTTCCTGTGTCGTAACAGTGATTTTGTCTCCATCCACCACATATGATGGCGGTGTGGTGTTGGAGCTGTCGGTGTCATCTGTCGGAGGCAGCCCGAGCGCCAGACGACGATCTACTTCTTCCATGATGGCATCTACTTCTTTGCGATCGAGGGTCTCTTTCTCAAGGAGAACCTTCACAATGGCATCCATGTGTGGTCTGTACTTGATGAGAAGATCTTTGACGCGCTGATATTGCTCCGTAATTAGACGAGTCACTTCCTCGTCGATGATAGTGGCGACGTTTTCACCGTAGTCGCGCTCGTGCCCGAAGTCGCGCCCGAGGAAGACGTGATCATGACGCTTGCCGAACGTCATCGGACCAAGACGATCGCTCATGCCGAACTCGGTTACCATGCGGCGTGCCAGCTTGGTGCACTTCTCCAGGTCATCCTGGGCGCCGGTCGTGATTTCGCCATAAACCGTCTCTTCAGCTACGCGACCGCCGAGGCTGACCCCAATCTGGTCGATCAACTGAGAGCGAGTCTGGGTCATGATGTCCTCTTCGGGGAAGAACATCGTGAGGCCGAGAGCAAAGCCACGCGGGATGATGCTGACCTTGTGCAATGGATGAGCGTTCTTCAAAAGAATGCACATCAATGCGTGTCCTACTTCATGATAGGCGGTCATCTCTTTCTCTCTCTGCGAGATTATCCGCGTCTTCTTCTCCGGGCCGGCCACAACTTTATCGATGGCGAGCTCGAGGTCGCGCATTTCAATTTCCCGCTTGTCGGCGCGGGCTGCAATGAGCGCGGCTTCGTTGATTAAATTGGAAAGATCGGCGCCTGTAAAGCCGGGCGTGCGTCTCGCCAGTGTCTTCAAATCGACATCGCGAGAGAGCGGTTTGCCGCGGGCATGAACCTGCAAAATCTGCTCGCGCCCGAGAACATCGGGACGGTCGATGACGACCTGGCGGTCAAACCTGCCCGGTCTCAATAAGGCTGAGTCAAGGATGTCCGGGCGGTTGGTTGCTGCGATGACGATAATGCCCGTCGTGCCTTCAAAACCGTCCATCTCCACAAGCAGCTGGTTGAGGGTTTGCTCGCGCTCGTCGTGTCCGCCACCAAGTCCGGCACCACGCTGGCGTCCGACAGCATCGATTTCATCCACGAACACGATGCAGGGAGCATGCTTCTTCGCTTGATCGAAAAGATCGCGCACACGCGAGGCGCCTACGCCCACGAACATTTCAACGAAGTCTGAGCCCGAGATGCTGAAGAAGGGCACACCTGCCTCGCCGGCAACCGCCTTTGCCAATAGCGTCTTACCGGTGCCAGGGGCGCCAACCAACAGCACGCCGCGCGGAATGCGCGCGCCCAGAGCCTGGAATTTCTCCGGGCTCTTCAAGAAATCAACAATTTCCTGGAGCTCTTGCTTGGCCTCGTCAATGCCGGCCACATCGCTGAAGCTGACTTTGACCTTATTGTCCACCATCAACTTGGCGCGGCTGCGACCGAAGCTCATAGCTTGATTGCCGCCGGACTGCGCGCTTCTGAACATGAACAAGAAGCCGACAAGAAGCAAGATGGGCAGGAAGAAAGAGCTGATGAGCTGAAACCAGAAGCTGGATTTGTCCGGCTCTTTGACTTCGATGGCAACGCCGTTCTGGTTGAGTTGCTTGATCAAATCTTCCTTCGCTTCGGCAGGAAGCGTAACGGAGCGCTCTCTTTCGTTGCCTGCCATTTTGAACAGGGCAACGTTTTCACCGTTCGTAAATGTCGCTTTCTGAATCTGATCGGCCTTGCCCTCTTTGATCAAATTTTGAAGCTGTGAGTATGTGAGCGGCTCTTCGCGTCTGCTAATACTCGTAAGTGAAAAAACGAATATCACAAGAACGACTAGTAAAAAGAAAACGGCCCACGTTGTTCCGTACTTCCTCATTCTCTTTGCTCCGGATCCCCCAATCATCAGATTATAACACGCTAAGTCTATCACCCTAAGCCACAACCTGTCTGCCTTTCCGGAGTTTCTTAATGCTCCGAGGTCCTCCTTGGAACCTGTCCGGCAGCGCCCACATGAAGGCACAAACCGAGCCGGCTTGCGCGCAAGGGTGTGCTCAGGCGGTCAGCAGGCGGAACCCGTCCATGTCTCTTGAAGGGAGCAGGTCCACTTCTTTGCAGCATAAACTGGAACACCCTTACTTGGCTTCCTTTTGAGATTAGTCAATTTTAATGCAACGCATTAAGTCCTCAAGCGCCTCACCAAATGTGCAAGTTCGCGTTTTGTACATTTGCAAAGAGGCGTCGTGCCGGCGCTCCGCAATCGAATCACAGCACCGTAAGGATTCGGACAGTCCTCGATCAACTGGCGCAATTGGCGCAAATCGGCAGTAGGTTGCCCGCGATGGCGGTAGCAACGCCGGCATTGCCGGGAATAATTCATGTAAGCCGCGCTGCCTGGGTGTTTCGATGAGCGAATACATTGAAGAGTCTTTAGGGATAAAGCTCAAAGCAAACGACGAACCGACTGATGAGGACTGCCCACAAGGCGGCAGTGAGGCGGGCGAAGCGGCTCACACGGACGCTGCAAAGGAAAACGCTTTGCCTGACAGGACAGGCGGCAGTGAGACGGGCGAAGCGGCTCACTCAGAGGCCTGCGGTGCAAAGGAAAACACTTTGCCTGGCAGGACAGGCGGCAGTGAGGCGGCGGCTCGACAAGACGAACCGACGCTCACAGGCAATGGATCCGCGACAAACGAGAGCAAAAAGTGCAATCCCTCAACAGGCGAG
>DATNRC010000032.1:0-3262 GCA_036703705.1 Candidatus Obscuribacterales bacterium | reverse complement strand
CAGCACCTCTTTGATACCTAGCAGAGGCGCGCACGCCTGAAATTTTCATCAGAAGAGATTCTATCGTTCACAAACTCTGGTTCTTTCCTACAGAAAGACTGAGTATGAGCACATAGTTTCATTTCATCCGCGGGAGGATTTCGGAGGAGCTCTTAAGCTGGTGTCTTCTCATCGTCAAACTAGCCAGGCGCTGCGCCTTCAGAAAGGTTTTGGACGAACCTCTGCCTGCGGCACCGCTCGCTCGGCACGGCGGCACGAAGTCCCTCTCATGCGGCACGGCGTACTGGCACGAAATCTCATGCGGCGCGGAGCACTGGCACCAAGTCCCTCTCTCTCGGCGCGGCGCAACAATGTGCGAAGGTGAAGTTCGCAAACTCTCTTAACGACGCATGCTCGCGTCTCTTAACGACGCATGCTCGCGTCAGATACGAAAGTGAACGCCGGACGCGGTGAAGTTCACAAAATGGGTAAGCCGAACGGTTTGCCCACTCAGGAGCGTGTATGAACGGTCAAAAACGTGCTCGCGTCAAACGCGGCATTCCAAATGGGTTTACGCTGGCAAACGGTATTTGCGGTTTCTCGGCTATTGTCGTGGCTGCAACCGTCCAGCATCCGTCTGCTGTACTTTTCAGCGCTGGTCTCATCATTCTCGCCATGATTTTCGATGGGCTCGACGGGCGAGTCGCTCGCATGACGGGCGTGACCAGCAATCTCGGCGCCAATCTCGATTCTCTTTGCGATGCCGTGAGTTTTGGGCTGGCCCCTGCTTTCCTCTTCTACAGCCTGTTGCACAACCAGGTCCCTTTGGCTTTGCTGTGGATCGCGGGAGCGCTCTACGTCGGCTGTGCCATCTTTCGGCTGGCTCGCTTCAACGTCGAGACCACCGATCAGTCCGAGGACGGACATCTCTGGTTTAACGGGCTGCCCTCGACGATGGCGGCGCTGGTCGTCGTGATAAGCACTTTAACATTCAGCCTCGTCGCCTCGGGAAAGATTGTTGCCTTTGCAATCGTTGCCGCGACTGCTGCCAGCGCTTTGCTGATGGTGTCCCACATTCGTTTTCCCCACGTGAATCTCATCATACGGCTGATTCGCGCGAGAAAGTGACGGCGTCTTGGCGCCGAATCAGGGGAAGGCATGAATCTCATCACAGCGCTGATTCGCGGGAAGAAGTAACGGCGTCTTGCTGCCGAGTCACATCAAGGAGCAAGATGGCTTGTTTGCCGGCGATCAGGTACGATCGAGCTTCTCGCATAATCGGAGTTGTTCTTGCATGATCGACCTTCTCGCATAACAAAGCAGATTGGCGCAGTTTTCAGCGAGCGAGAGGGTGCTGGTGTTCGATGATCTCAGAGCACCAGCACCCTCTCCGGCTTCTCAAAAAGCGGAAAAATGATATCGAATTTGCATCACGGTGTGTGGCGGGGGTGAAGAGGAGAGGGGTGATATCTTTTTTGCATCAAAAAAGCGCAGCGCGTACTAGGTTAAGTAGCAAGGATGGTTCAAACCCCAAACCGATGGTTGGTTTATCGATCGCTGTGCCGCCGACGGAATATTGCAGCCCAGGCAAGCGGAGAAAATTCCTCGCCATCGATACGCACGCCATGGAAGTGACTTTCCTTGAGGCGGACAAGGTCGAAGGCATCGCCTTCTAACTCCGCGCACATTTCGCTTGCTCGCACTCGGGGTGGACCTTTCTCCAGCGCGGCAACTTCATTTGCGTTGCCGGCAAGAACAACAAAATAACCGCCCGGCGCAACGAGTCTTTTGAGCGTGTCCTGCATCCCCGCCAGATTGACGCTGCGAACGATGTGATATGTTCCACGGTCGAACACAAATGGGAATGGTCCCCTGACTTCAGCTGGAAGAGCGGTAACATCGGCTTGCAAGAAGTTGATTTTTACACCGGCTGCATCCGCCTTTTCTCTTGCGCGCTTGACTGCCACTGCGGAAATATCCACTGCCGTAACATCAAAGCCCGCTTGAGCCAAAAAAACCGCGTTCGTGCCGGTTCCACAACCAATCTCAAGCATCCGACACGGCTTGATCAATTCTTCAGAAAGAACAGCTTTCAATTCTTCTGATGCTGTTCCGCTATCCCAGGGAGTGTCCTGGTCGATGTAACGCTGATTCCAATCTACTGCCATGTCTCGTCACCATTTGCCATCGTCAACATATGCGCAAATGGGAAGTCTACCAGAGTTACCTCACCACTGCAGCTTGAGCTTGTCGATGAGGCTGTTGGGCGCGCGAAAAGCATGTTCGGCTGGCGAGTGCTTGATGCGGTAGTCGCTCCCGCTGAAGCGATTGTTGCAATTGCCCGTCATTTGGCACTTTCCGGCTTCAAGATTTTTTGAGAATTGAACGCATACACTATGCCTGCAACAACCCCTTGTTGCTCAACTCACTTACCAGAGGTCGATTCTATGCAATGGGAATTAGCAGGCAGGAGCGAATACGCAGCCTTTGAGAAATCCGAGCACCGGGATGAGAAGCCATTGGTTTCGCTTCAGGACATGGGCGGGCGAGAGATGAACAGCAATTCTGATGCCACGAGAAACCTCGAATCCAAGGGACTCTTGCCTCAGATAGCCATTCCAGATCTTGAAGCTGCAAGCAGCGTACAATTGTCTGAAAACCGCAATTTGATGGCTCGCTTTAAGGGGTTCGCAGAAAATAAGCAGTTCGGCGAAGTAAGGAGCGATGAAATCATAAGCGTAAAAGAAAGCGGTGATGGCGGGACTACAATCACTCAGGCTGACGGCACAAAGACAACTGTGTGGAAGGACGGCACGCGACGCGTGGAGCGTCCTGAAGGCACCGGTTTTGTTCGTCGTCCCGACGGAACGCTCGAGCACTGGGGACCAGAAGTCGATGACAACTACAAAGAGACGCGCAGCCAGGACGGTAAAAAACATTTTCTCTACAGCGATGGGGTCGAGATCACGGTAAATCGAAACGGCTCATTGACCTACCGTCAGCCGGATGGGACTGTGTCGACCGTCACTATGGAGCCTCCCGATCCCACGATCATTTCTCTCAATCCCGAGCATCATAAACCAACGTGGAAAATCGAAACCGTAGGACCTGACGGCAAAACGGTTACGAAGCGAACGCATACCGCTCCGCCGCACGCAGCAAAACATCTCGACTTTCCATCAGCGTCTCTGGAAAAACATCTGCATTGAGGTTAGTGGGGCAACCAGCCCGATGGAGGGACAACGACGCAGGCGATAATCGCTCTGCGCCGTTGTAGTTGGTT
>DATNRC010000031.1:0-10209 GCA_036703705.1 Candidatus Obscuribacterales bacterium | reverse complement strand
CGCATCATTACACGTTTCCTCTGGCTTCTTGAGCTCCACTGCGTTATTCTTTCTCATTAGGCGTTTTCCTTTTTTGGTCTGGTACCCAACAGGATACGCCACCTTTTCAATCAGTCAGGCCACAACTTTTGAGAATAACTCCTCTTTTCTTTTTTTGACCTTTT
Source organism: Candidatus Obscuribacterales bacterium (assembly GCA_036703705.1). GTDB lineage: Bacteria > Cyanobacteriota > Vampirovibrionia > Obscuribacterales > Obscuribacteraceae > DATNRC01. Next base: position 10,045 of record DATNRC010000031.1, on the reverse strand, counting down.
TGAGCACTATATCCGATACCATCACGCTCGTCTTCCTGGACTGGAGATTGTAAACCACAAAATCCGTATCAACCCCTTACGCCCCTTCGGGGTGGCTTTCGCCAGGGTTGACACCGGGGTGTGTGGTTTCTTTAGACTTCCATCCTGGAAGTAAGGCTGCTAGATGTGAGCCGGCATTTCGTTAACCATCATGAACACGTGCTCGCACAGCTCAACGCACCCAGGGCAAAAGTGCGAGCTGCAAGAAAGGCGTAAGGCGAGGAGCGGTCTGCTTCCTCGCCTTACTAGTGGATTGAAATGATTCCTACCTTTACCTAATCCATTTGTTTCCTTGTTTGAAAGAAGGTGTAATTTACCTTCTCTTTCCACCCTTCTTCGCAGCTTTTTTAGCTGGCTTGGCGGCTTTCTTAGCAGGCTTGGAAGCAGCTTTTTTGGCTGGCTTCGCGGCCTTCGGCTTGGCGAGCACCAGGGCTGGTTGCTTCGCGCGGCCGTTTACGATGTCCTTGAGTTCCTTACCAGCGCGGAAGGCCGGGACTCTTGCTGCCGCGATTTTGAGCGGAGCGAGTGTTCTCGGGTTACGGCCGGTGCGTGCTTTGCGCATGCGACGCTCGAAGGTGCCGAAGCCGACGAGGGTAACCTTGTCGCCCTTGGCGAGAGCGCCTGTGATGGTGTGAATGAATGCGGACAATGTTCTGGTTACTTCAGATTTGGGCTGTGAAGTTGCCTTCGCCACATTTTCAACGAGCTCAGCTCGGTTCATTCGATTTCCTCCTTATTGGAAATGCTCATTCCAACCCACAGGCACGGATGATAACACCAGGCATTCGAATACACAAGTGATTATGCCTGCAAATCGACAAAATTCTTTTTTGATGTCTTTTTGGAATCAAGCTGGCGTCAATGTTATAGCTCGATGCAATTTTCGGGCTCCGCGGGACATTTGATGCCAGCTTTCTCCTGTGGGCTTGGGTTTTCACCGATCTCGTGAAATGACCCCCTCATCATATGTTTCGAATGACCGCACTCTGGGCACTCAAGGGAATTTCGATAAATTCCTGGTTTTCAACAGGGATGGCAAATCAATATCGTTCTGAGACACAAAAGGCCATCTATGCGTCGCAAGGTCTATAATGCAAACTTACTTGCCGAATAGAGCCATGCATCGCCGTTTGCGAGGATAGTTGTGGTCATGACAACGGGTCGTCTGGACAAGATTTATACGCCAGTTTTGGGAGTCCTTATTTGTGCGGCAAATTACAGCGCAGTTTGCGCCCAGGCCCTGACTGGTTCTTCGCTTGAGGGACAAAATGGCGACCTGTTGTCGGCGGACAATATTTTTATCGCCCAGGAAAAGAAGGGTGTGTCTCAAGCAGCGGCGGATGTTCGTCCCCAAGCGCCATCCAGCCCGCCTCAAGCAAACAAAACCCCGGCGCCAAATATGGGCGGCTCGACACCGCCTGCTGCGCAATCGGTAAGACCGGCAAACACAGCATCCCAAGCTCAATCTAAAGAAACAAACAAATCAGGACAGACAACGCCGACATCGAACGTCACACAAAGTGTGAGGCCGGTGAACGTGACAGCCGCTCCCCAAGCCTTCCCGAAAGAGACAGCTAAACCCGGGCAGCTGCCAACGCCTGCTGTCGAGGCGAAGGAAACAAAGCCGGCCACACCAGTGGCCGCCCCGGGTGCTCCTGGGAAGGATGTTTCGAAGGGACCAGTTTTAAAAATCAACGGCAATTTGGCTGACCGATTTAAAAATGGCTGGCAGATGTTTTTGCAAAACCCCAACCACACCGGGCTTTTCGCCGGGATGAGCTTCATTCCGCAGGGCAGGCTGCGCTGGACCTTTCCTGCCGAGGGCGCCGTCGACTCGTCGCCCGCTGTCGTGCAGGGCGTTGTCTATGTGGGCTCGGACGACAACTACTTGTATGCGCTCGACGAGCGCACGGGCAGGATGCTCTGGCGGACGAAACTTGGCGACAAAGTGAAATCGTCTCCGGCTGTAGAAAACAATGTTGTCGTTGTCGGCTGCGAGGACAAAAAACTTTATGGCATCGAGACGCGCGCTGGTAAGGTCATTTGGACTTTCGAGGCGCAAGATCGCGTTTCTTCCTCCCCGGTTGTGATGGAGGGCGTTGCTTATGCGGGTGGATGGGATGGTTTTCTATATGCGATTGATATAAACAGCGGTGCGGTGAAGTGGAAGTTCCAGGCGGAAGGTCGCATAACATCGTCGCCTGCGCTCACGCCTGATATGGTTTTGCTGACCTCGCACGGCGGTTGCATCTATGCTCTGGCGCGCCCCGACGGCAAGCTCCTGTGGCAGTTCAAAACAGGCGGCAAAGTCTTCTCCTCTCCTCTGGTGATGGACACCACGGTCTATTGCGGCAGTTGGGACAAGACCTTTTATGCGCTCGATCTGGCAAGCGGCAAATTGCGCTGGAAATTCACAGGTCCTGAGAGCTTCAGCATCTCGCCGGTAGGCGCCAACGGCAAAGTGTTCGTCGGCAATGACGATCTGAAAATGTACTGCCTGGATGCCCAGACGGGAAAGCTGATGTGGAAGACGCAGCTCAATAGCCCGGTGCCGCTTTTGTCTTCATCGCCTGCGCTGGCAGGCACGATGTTGTTTGTTGGCAGTTCCGATTCCAATCTGTATGCCATCGATTGCAGAAACGGCGGCATCAAGTGGAAGTACAAAACTCAACGACCGATTGTAAGCTCGCCCGCCGTCTCGCCATCCGGTGTTTTTGTGGGCAGCCAGGACGGCAATGTATACCTTGTCAACTGAAGGGATTGTCGCTGCGCAGACCTTCAATCTTGACGGGCCACATGCCAAGACAAACGGTATGTGTACCTGAGATGCGGACCATGCTTCGACTGATGCCTCGATGTTTCGGATGCTCCAGGCAGGTCGAATACGGACATCCTTATCGCCAAACGGCAGACTCAAGCGCTTTTGAGTAAGCGGATTTGTAGCCAGTGAAAGCTACTTTGTTGGTGGAGTGCAGCATAAACTCATGCACTTCCACTCCTCGTTCGGTAGGCTGCTCCATAAATGTGCCCTTGAAGTATTTCTGCGGCTTACCATCTATCGGATCGGTCAGATAGCCCTCGACTTCCATGACTGTCTTGCCTTTCAGATTGCGAAGCTCCACTTTTTCCACATGAAATACGGGAGCGTTGCTGTCCGGTGCCTTGTGGGAGTTGGTAAATTGGTTGTCTCCCGGGCCATTCACGCCCATGGCCGCAGACAGCTTGCGCATAGTTTCTTTTACCTGCTGCTGACGCTTCGAATCCGAGACATAACCGGCGTCATTTTCCCATTGTTCCGAGTACAAGAGTTTCGGAACTTTGAGGTTGGCATTATCACTCAAAAGCTGGTGGAAGAATTGACCGTCACTGGGGTTCAAGGGAGCACCCCTGTGATAGGCGACCATTTTTACGTCTGTCTGTCGCGGCGGATTGAATTTGTAATGGTAGCCATGAGGTACCTGTGAGGCGGCGTCGCTGATAGTGAACTCCCAGTTGAGCGGCACGCTCAACTGGGCGATCGGACCTGGAGTTTCAACATCCCTCATAGCGACCCCTGGACTTTGATTGGCGCGCGGATTGGCGGCTAGCTTATCAACAACGTCCGCTATGTACTTGTCTGTATTGTTTTCGCTTCCCTCTGCTTCGGCCGCTTGCTGACCGACATTGACATATTCCGGTTTTGGTGGAACATCCCAAGCCATTGAAATTTCTCAGACCTCCGCTACGCCGAATTGTAGCACTGCTACTTCAATTGCCAGCTACTTTCGCCTGGGAGTACGCGGGTACTCTTTCGTATATTCGAGAGCTTTGTCCAGCGATACAGTAGTGTCGCGATTCTTACCCCACTGATTGGACAATGTTACTTTGCCTGTCTTTGGATCGTAGTCTGTAACAGAAAGCGTGTGCCAGCTTGCCTTGGTGGTATTAGGCTGCAAGCCGTTGAAGTCGGGGTGATTGGCATCGACCAGAAGGACGGCGGGCAGCTTCGGTGGTTTGGCATTCTTCATCTCGGAAAGGACGCGGTGCAGATCTTCGCGAGTCTTTACGGTATAGAATTTGTCACCGCCGTCATAGCCAACGATGTGGGCTCTGTCACCCTGCAGCCGCTTAACCTGGTCGGACAATTCGTCCATATTCGGTCCGGAGTCGTCCGGCAGTCGCTTGCCTGTGCTGTCGACGTAGCGGTAGCCTTTATCGTCAGGATCAAGACGTGTTCTGCCGTCAAGATCCGTATCCACACGCTGCTGATATGTTTGAGGCGGTTGGCGGCGCATTGTGATGTCATTGATCATGACTTGGTTGAGGATCTGGGTTGCATGACTGCGGTCATAACCGTTGGGGTTGTCTTCATTCGGTCTGCCTGCCATGGACTCACGACGCGGCTTCAAGGATTCGTCCGGCAACTTCACCGTCACTTTGCCATCAGGCGATTTCCATTCCCCAGTCAACGCCGTTGTGGTGATCATCTCGGCTGCTTTTGACGGATTCTTGGTGAAGAGCCTCTCTTGGGATGCGGTGACATTGCAGGTGGGATATTGGCCCTGATCGATGTTTTTTGGATCTCCGGCGTGATACATGATGTTTTGAGCCAGGCGCACACGATCTTCCGGCTTCACCGTGCTGACTTTGCTGTCTGTTTCGAGCAGCCGGTCGACTTGCTTGTAGGTATTGGTGACTTCCTGGACGGAAGTTTCACCCCTTTTGGCGCGGTCTTCCAGGCGCTGCATGTCCTCCTGGAATTTGCGGAAGGATGCCGCGTCCATCTTCTGCCGGGCATGATCGGTGAGCTTCTGGCGCTCGGCAGCCATGTCCTTGAGCTGCTGTTCGCGGATTTTTTGTTCTGCCTGCTCTTTATTGTCCGGCGGAACATCTTTTTTATCGGGCGGAACGTCCTTCTTGTCGGGCGGAACAGGCGGAACGTCTTTCTTATCCGGGGGTACGGGCGGCTTGTCTTTCTGATCGGGAGGCGGTGGTGGTTGATCTCCCTTTTGATACGTGGATGTGTCGCCGTTCTTGTTTCTCAGTGTCGCCTGCTGAACGTTGAGCTCGTTGAAGGCTTTGGCCCCGGAGCCTTCATAACTGACGAAATTGCCGTTCGCGTCGCGCTGCTGCTGAAAAGTGCCGTCAGCCTTGTGGATGCCGCGCGCTACCACCCGCTCGCGACCATCTTCCCCTTTCATGAAGATGTGGACCATCTCGTTTTTGCCGGCCGGAACGGTCTCTAATCGCACCGATTGTTTCTTGCCGTTGGCGTCCGTGAATTCAACGTTGGTCACACCCTGCTTGCTCAATTCTCTTGCCGCGGCGAGCTTTTGCTCGGGCGTGGCGTTTTTGTCGAAGAGAGTGTCGGTGAGCTTTTTCTGTGCTTCGTTGACCGTGCCGGTTTTTTCTGGCTGTATGCCTGCATCGGCAGGGCGAACCTGAGCGTCGGCAGGACGAAGTTGCGCATCCGCAGGCGTCACTCTTTCCTGAGGATTGACCGGCTTCGTAGGCGCTTCCATTCGCGCGAGAGCGGTGGCGCCATCGAGCGCTAAGGGCGGCACCAGACCTCTTGTGGCGAACTCTCTGTTGACTGAGGTTGTGAAGTCCTGCGCTTTAAGTGTGCCGGCGTTTATGATGTCGGCTGCTTGTTTGGCGACCTGGTCTATCGGGTTGACTCTGCCGGCATCGCCCGGTCTTATGATCGATGCGGCATCAGTGGAAGCGCTCTGCCCATTGCCGTAAACGTTGTAATCGAAGGCCAAAACTTGAGTGTCGCCAGTGCGCGTATAGCCTCTGCTGGCTTCAGTCAATTGAGCTTGAAAATCGGTTTTTGAGCCGTAAATCTGGTTGGACAATACCTGCTCGGTCGTCTCCCGTCCGACGACAGGTTTCGATTCCACTTCATTATTAGGCAGGGTCTCAACCATGGGGTGTGGTTAAAAACGGGCTGGCGCGGATATTCTGCCGAAGCAATTGCGACCTTGCGGCCGCTATGAAAATCCGACGTCAGGACCTCTCCGGTGTTGGTGGTAATGCAGGCACTTGGGGAATATATGCCCACTGTTGAAGAATGTTAAGCGTAGCCTAATATACGGGTGATGTCAAGTGGAATTAATGGGGGAGGCTGTTGGGGGCGATTTTGCCTCTCGGCGTCTCGGCGGATTTAACTCTGGTGAGCTGCTCTCCTTTTATGACCGCGCTATGGTTCTCATCACACGCCATTCCGTGTTGGTCTCATTTCTTGTCGCTTTCTGCTTCACTGTGGCCCTCTTCCTCTTCGCCTAAATCCAGCGGCTTGATTTTTTCCAGATTCTTCTTGGCGTTCATCTTGTAATAGGCGAGAGCGGCGCGGTACTGGGCCGTTTTGAGCGCGGTGACATATTGAGGAACGAGCTTCAAATACTGCATCGGCTCGATGTATTCCTGCGTGTCTGCCTTGATCACCGTATAGTGGACGTGCACGCCGGTTGAGCGCCCCGTCGTTCCGGCATAGCCAAGGACTCTGCCGCGACAGACAATTTCGCCGGGCGACACGCAGTAGGCGTTGAGGTGGCCCAGGATGGTGCGCACGCCGGGGTAGGGATAGGGATGATACACCTCGACGTGATAACCGAGCGCTCCGCGCCAGCCGACACGAACGACCTGCCCGTCGAGCAGGTTATACACTTCCTGATTTAATTTTGCTCCCAGATCGACGCCGCTGTGAAAGTCGCCGCGACCAGTGACAGGGTGCACTCGAAATCCGGCTTTTGACGTCACAAGTCCCATGCCCACCGGCGAATAGGCTAGATCGTCGCGCATGGGAGAAACAAGAAATCGCGGGTAAAACGGCTCGGGGTATGGCGGGCGCTTGCTGGAGCCGTACATGGGCAAAACGGCGGAAAACAGGCAAAATGGCACGCAGGCAAGGGCGAGGGTGGCGCGCCATGCACGGCTTGCAGGCAACGGTGCGCCAGGCAATGCACGGCTTGCGGGCAAAACCCCGCTCGCGCGCCCCTTTGTGGCGATCACCGCTTTCCCGCTCCGCTTTGAGGCGATGGCAGCTATCCCTACAACGGCAAACGATTCCAAAGGCACCGCCTAACTCTCCGCAGCATCATGCTTCGTGTTCTTTTAATACCACTATGGTAAGCCCTTTAGACGCACCTTGTCATGCTGCTGCACAGTATGGGTCGCGACAGGACACAGGCAGCTAAGTCGATCCAGCACTTGATTCATTGGCTCTCTGTGATCAACGAGCATTGCCCGGCAAAAGCTCATCCAATAATTTGTTGATTATTTGTGGATTGCCTTTGCCTCTGGTGGCCTTCATCACTTCTCCGAAAAAGTACTGTCGCACCTTGGTTTTGCCTTTGCGGAAATCTTCCAATTGCGATGGAGAGTCGGCAAGAACTTTCTCGACTAATTCCTTGAGACCGGCTTCGTCACTGATTTGCGCCAAACCTTTATCTTTGATGATAGTCTCAACGTCACCTGCTGATGCAAGCAATTCGATCAATACTTGTTTGGCCGTCGTGGAGCCGATGACGCCGTCGTTCACTGCTTTCCCCAGGGCGACGATGTTTTGCGGCGTAATCTTAGTGGCGGCAAACTCGATCTTGTTCTCTTTCACATATGCGGTCGTGGGTCCAATCAACCAGTTGGCGGCCGTTTTCGCATTGCCGCCGAGTCTCAGGACTTCATCATAAAAGTCGCTCAGAGCCTTGTCTTCGGCAAGCACCGTGGCATCATCGACTGAAAGCCCATGCTCTTGCGTATAACGCTTTCTTCTTGCCTCCGGAAGCTCGGGCAATGTGGCCGCCACATCTTTCACCCAGCTGCGAGTGATGTGGAGCGGCACCAGATCGGGCTCCGGGAAATAGCGGTAATCATGCGCCTCTTCTTTCGATCGCATTACGTGCGTTGTGCCATCGGACTCACTCCACAATCGTGTCTCCTGTACGATGCGTTCGCCCTTCTCGAGCAGCTTCGTTTGCCGTTCAATTTCGGACTGCAGCGCTTGCTTGACGGCGCGGAAGCTGTTCATGTTCTTAATTTCCGTCTTGGTGCCAAGCTCTGTTGTGCCGGCAGGGCGCATGGAAATGTTGGCGTCGCAGCGGAAGCTTCCTTCTTCCAGATTGCCGTCGCAGACGCCGATGTAGCGCAAGATATTGCGCAATTCCGTCAAATAATCCCGCGCCTCATCAGGAGAGGCGATGTCAGGCTCGCTCACGATTTCGAGAAGGGGAACTCCCGCGCGATTGAAATCAACAAGCGAATAATCCGATCCGTGCAAACCGGCGGCACCCGCATGAACCAGCTTGCCGGCGTCTTCTTCGAGGTGGGCGCGATGGATGCGAATCTTCTTGCCCTTAATGGTCAAATGTCCGCGCCGGCAAATCGGTTGATCGTACTGCGAGATTTGATAACCTTTCGGCAGGTCGGGATAAAAATAATTCTTGCGGTCGAATTTGGTCGTTTCAGCGATTTCGCAATTGAGCGCGATGCCCGTGCGAATAGCACACTCAACTGCTTTTTTGTTGAGCACAGGAAGAACGCCGGGCATGCCGAGACAAACAGGGCATACCTGGTCGTTGGGTGCCTGTCCAAAATCAGTCGGGCACGAGCAAAAGATCTTTGTTGTCGTCTTCAGCTGGGCATGCACTTCCAGCCCGATCACTGCTTCGTATTTCATGGCTGGTTCTTTCTGAAAGTTGTTGTATCAGGCGTGTTGCGCATAGAAAATCCTCTCTCGGAACCCCTCGAGGCAAATGGCGGATAACCCAGTATACGAAATCTTGACCGCAATTTAGCCATGATTTCCCTGCCCCCATTCTGAAACTTACCATCAAACTCCGTCATCAGCTGCGGGATTTTCATGGTACGCTCGCTCAAAGCCGACGCCCACTGTCCTGCTCCGTTTATGGCTCCGCTTCAGGAGATGTCGTGGCGGGATCAGTCATCGGGCTCGTAAGCGGGGCCGCTGTCGGCGTCGTCGTCGTTTCCGAAGCGGGTGCTTTCTCCGTCTCCACCTGCACCTTTTCTTTGATGCGGCCGGGGCGACCGAACATCATGTGCAGGAGGGGCGAACGTTTGTTGAGCACCTGCTGAAGCTGCTTTGCTGCAATATCGACATCGGCGGCTGCTGATTTGACCTTCGTCATCGTCTGCTTGAGATCGCTTGTAAATCCTGGCTGATTCACGATCTCATTCACTTTGGTCACGGCCGCTTTGGCGTCGGCTGTTGCTTGTCTCAAATCCGAACGCAGACCCTGATCGCCTGCTATCTTTTGCGCAATTTTCATCGAGCTGGCGATATTCTCCGTTGCCGCGGTGAGGCGATTCATCATCGTCATCAAGTCCGTGCGCACGTTTTGATCGCCCAGCGTGGTGTGCAAGTCATGGATCGCCACCTGAATGCTGTCGGCTGTTTTCTTGGCCATGTCGACAGTTTCTTTCATATCCTTGCTGAAATTAGGATTGTCCAGCAGCTTGTTGATGCGCTTGGAAGTGACGCGCAAATCGCTGGTTAGCGATTCGACACTGCTCATGGTGGCAGTGCCGCGGCTGAAGAATGAAGACGCGCTGGTGGCGCCCTTTTCAAAAGAGCTGGAAGCTGAGGCGAGTTTGTCCATGTTTTTCTCCAGCTTCTCGGCTGCCGCGTCAATCTTCTTCACCGTTCCGCCCGCGGTTTCCAGCGCTTCTCTTATGCTTGTCTTCGCTTTCTCTGAAGCGAGCTGATCCGAGAAGTCGGTGAGATTGGTGGCGATTTTGTTGAGGTAAAGCTCGACGCGAGTAGGATCGATCCCCTCCACGATCTGATCTTGCGCTATCGGCTGCGGTGCCTGGCCGGCGGGTAAATCAGGCAGAGTGATTTCGACATATTTGGCGCCGACCAAACCGAGGGTTTGAATGGTGAACTTCGAGCCCATGGGTATCACCAGGTCGTCGGACTTGATGCGCAGCGTGCAAAGGACTTGCCCTTTGCCCTTGAGCTGAATCTTCTCCACAACTCCGACGCGCACGCCGTTGACGTTGACGGGCG
>DATNRC010000030.1:0-4519 GCA_036703705.1 Candidatus Obscuribacterales bacterium | reverse complement strand
GCTTGGAAGCGCGCTTTTGAAGAGGCTGCAGAAGCAGCGCTTTCCTGTGCGCGTTGTCACCAGGGGAAGTGGCGACTGGCGGAACTCGCCTGTAATTAAGCTCAAGCAAATGGGCATCGACGTGCTGGTAGGCGACATCGTCAATCCTGAAATTCTCAAACGTGCCGTCGTCGACTGCACGGCCATCATCAATGTCGCAGGCACGATGGCATTCAGCCGCAAAGATGACACCAATGCCGTCAATATCGAAGCCGTGAAAGTGCTGGCTGAAGAGGCACAGGCAAGAGGTATCCAGCGTTTCATCCATACAAGCTGCCTTGGTGCCTCCGCCAACAGCTCCTGCGAATACTTCAGGCAAAAGGCTGCAGCCGACGAAATTATCAAATCTTGCCGGTTCTATTGGACGATATTTCGCCCATCCTACATGTTCGGCGAGAGCTTTCCTTTTCTCCAGCTTCTGATGCCGGTTGTGAAGATAAAGCCGGTTATTCCAGTCGTGGGCAGCGGCTTAAATCGAATTCAGCCTGTGTGTGTCGATGATGTGGCGGATGCCATATTGCAAAGTATCTACAATCGCAACACGGTGGGCCACGTGTATGAGCTCGGCGGACCGAAGGTCTTTTCTCTCATTGAGTTTATTGAATTGGTAAAAGCTCATAAAGGCATCAAGACTCAGCTCGTGCACGTTCCAACCGATCGCGCGGAGGCCACAGTTAAGCTGATTGGAAAAGTCATGTCAGGCGTGAGTGCTGATTTTGTGCAATTGCTAACGCAGGACTCCATGGTGCAAAACCAACCTCCCCATGAGGCTTTTCAGCTGGAAAGGCGCTCTCTTGAGCATTCCCTGGAACTCCTTTTGGCTCGCCTGTAACTCTCGGATGTGCTAACTTTTTCAGTCTTGGCAGTGCATTGAGGAGTTTCAGATGATTAGACTCGGCAAACCCGTCCAATTGCTCGAGTGGGGAAAAGGCACCAACACCACCAATCAAATCTGGACCAAGCTGGCGAATGGCGTCATTTACGGCAGGCCTAAGGTTGTCGACGGGCTCACAACGATTGCCATTCAAATAGAAGGATCGTGGAAGAAGGAAAATCCTGACGATGATTCGATAAAAATCATGCAACAAGGCGAAGGCATGACGCCACGATCGGACAAATGGGGCGAGGTTGCCATGGGTCGTTTGCGGTCGGTCAGCAGCGAGGGAGGCAAAACCGTCGTCTCGATCGAATTGAAAGGGGCCACCAAGTTCGGCAAACTGAGGGCCTAGGAATGACCAAAAGAGCGAAGCTCGGACGCAATGATTGAGCCCATGACTGCAAATTTGGTGCTTCGCACTGCACGAATCTTGGCGGGCAATTTTTGATAGCCACCACATTCGATACCAGCATGCAGCCTGCGCCCGCGTTTTCCCAGGGCGGCTTATTGCGAGGAAGCCTCTACGCTTCGCTGATTGCTGCGCGCGCTGAGGGCGCTCTTGCTTTCATTGCCGTTGCGCTTAGCGATCTGTTCCAGATTGCGCAGCCCGTGGTCGTACTTTCTGAACACAGGCCACCAGCCCTTGAGCCCTTGCTTCCGCATTTCCTGAAAAGCACGATCGGCGCTCCATCCCTGGCAGGCGACGCGGTAAGTGCCGACATAGTAGGCGGTTCTGTCCGTGCCCAGTGTGCAAAACACATAAGCCGGCAAATTGCGTTCGTCGGACATGATTCTCAGGAATGCTTCCGTGTCGGCGCTATTGGGAACAAGGAAGACACCAGTCGGTATGTGGTAATAATTCATGCCCAGCTCTTTTGCCAGGGCCGCTTTCCCCTTCAGGCTGTTTGTTCGCAGATTGATGATCGATTTTATTCCCAGAGCCTTCAATTCGTGCATCGCCTTGCGGGAAGGAATACTGCCGGAATACAGCTCGTCACAGACCTGTTGTCTTTTTGCATATGCCTGAGAAGTTGACACCGCTGCTGTCAGCGCTAGCGCAAGAGCATAGGCTCTGCTGTGAGTCGACCAGGTCATCCTTGTACTTCCTCCAGGCATCGAATTAGTTGCTGCCCGTTAGTCGGAAAAACGCGCTCATTGGTTCCCGAAAGGGCGGCCAGCTCATCACTTTGCGTAACTGCTCACGGCAAGCACGGTCGATATGAACGTCGATTAGCGCAAGGTCTGTCATTGGGCAGGGCACGTTTCGGGTGCTGGCGTGGACAACGGGACGGACGGGCGAACGTCTACTATATACCCCAAAAAATGGTCTTGTTTCTTATTTCTTCGACCAACGCTGCGATTTGCCCATTTTCCTGACGTTCAGTTCTCCCGCCAGTCCGGTGGAAGGCGCCGGCAGTTTGCTGTTCGACTGCGAGCAATCTAATTCGATTTGCGGCTGGCGGCTGTGGATTATGTTTTTGGGAGCATCGGGAAGCGCTTGAAAGCGCTCATTGATCAGATCCAGAACATTGAGCTGCGCATGGTTTTCCAGAATGCGCGGTGCCTCATTTTGAGGAGGGGTGAAGTTCATCGGCGGATGGGCGGCGGCAGGCGGCGGCACTACCTGTGGTGCGGCAGAGTTTTGCTCCGGAGCGTATTGGGCGCGAAATCTGAGTTCGGCTGTATAAGTCTTGCCCTCTGCCTCACCAAAGAAATACCGCAGTCCGAGCTCGATCGTCTTTCCTCGCTCGCCGGCCCTCATTTGGGCAGGCTCTCCTGTGTCGGTCACTGCATTTAAACCCGACCCTTCGCTCGCCTTAAGGTGATTGGATTCCTCAGACCCATTGGGAGCCATGGATGCCGCTTCAGCGGGCGGCGTGAAGTCTAGCAGGCGACTGGCAATCAAGTCCTCTAAGGCAGGTTTGCTGAATTCTTGCACGGCGGTTTTGCGCGGTGCTTTGACTTTCTTGCCTTCAGATGATTTCTTGGCGGCTGATGGTTTCTTTGCCTGCGTTTCTTTAGTCTCCGCTTTTGACATTGACGCCTGTTGGCACAGCGTCGGCACTGCATCGCATGGCTGACTGCTCGAGGGCTCTTGATCGATGTTCGCGCTCCTTAAATACTCTTGAGCCACCTTCTCAAAAGGCGGGGCTTGTGCCTGGGCGTCGTCATCGCGCCTGGTGTTTTCTTCACGAGAAGGAACGACCTTTGTCGGATAGAGAACACCGCAGTTCTTCAAAGCCGTGCGCGAGGCGATCGCTATGTTGTTCTCTTTTGCGTAGGCTTCGAGCTCTTGAGTGCACTGAGGCTTCTTTGGCTTCTTCATGGCTGCGTTCCTGTTGCGATTGACTGCCGGGCGTCAATTCACTATTTAAGCGTTCAACAGGAAGAAATAAAGAGGTCGGATGATGATCTTATTATTATGTGACGCCAAATAAGAGCGGGCTCATATGTGGTTTTCTGAGGCCGTGAGTGCTGCTTTTTTGTCTGTTTGCTGAACGTAAGCGCACAGCTGATTGGCAATCTCTTTCTGCACGAATTTGAGCAGGAACGAAACCAAGGGGGAGGGCACGATCGATCCTGCGTCCACGTGCAATGTGTAAACGACCTCGCAGTTCTTGCCGTCATTGACTGGTTTCAATGTCCAGGAGCCATCCAGGTGCTTGAAGTTGCCGTCAATCTGGCTCCATTCCAACTTTTCCGGCTTGGCGCTCAGATTGTTTACCGTGTGCTGGCAAGTCTCTCTGACAAACATTTGCGGCTTCAAAAAGGTCTCCACATACACCAGATCGCCGTCCCGTCTGGTGACTTGGCATCTTTTCACTCGTTTGAAGATCGCAGGATAGACGTCGAAATTACAGAGAGTCGCCCAAACTCGCTCCGGAGTTGCTTTGATCGTGAATCTGATAGACGACTCGGCCAATTTGAGATTTTGCCCTTTCTTCGGCTTGACGCTTGTGGGCGTCTTGTCTTGTGCCGCATCTTCAGTTGCCCCTGCACCCATGTTGTGGGCAGGATCAGCGCATGCTTCTATTTGGCCGGCCAGCGAAGAGGAATTTGCTAAGAAAAATACAAGCAGGGCAAGGCAAAAATGCTTTGCGCCATTAGTTATGGCTCTGGCTCTTGAGTGATTCACGGCATCGTCCTATCGTGAATAATATTCCCTCAGAAGAGCATCCAGCGGCTAAACGGGGTGAACTCTTTCATTAAACCTACATTGCCCGTCAACACTTCTGCCTGACCAAGGCTCGCTTTTTTGACTACCTTTCCGCGCGGATCGACGATTGCTGACGGGCCTGTATTGGCGGCAAAGACAAAATAACGGCGGTTTTCGATCGCTCGCATGACGGACGTGGCAATCATCTGCTCGCCGATCATCGAGTCGTGAAACCAGGCAAGGTCGCTTAAATTGACCAGCAGCTCGGCTCCTTCGCGTACTGTTGCCGCTACCTCCTCCGGAGATATCGTCTCGAAGCAGATCAAAGGGCCGACTTTTGCTTTCGTGAGATTGAGCACAACAGGGGCATTCCCGGACGTAAATCCACTGCCGGCGGGCGTGTTCGTCAATCTGTGCACCCACTCGGGCATGTACCGGACCGCTTC